>CADBUT010000377.1 GCA_902797925.1 uncultured Spirochaetaceae bacterium | reverse complement strand
GTTGCCCACGCAACACCGGCGACGTTCATCTTAAAGACAATTACAAACAGCAGGTTGAGCAGCAAATTCAAGATGCCCGCGCTAAGCAGAATGTACAGCGGCCTTTGCGTGTCGCCTTTTGCGCGCAGCAACGCGCTGCCGAAGTTGTAAATCATCGTGGCGGTAATGCCTGAAAAATAGATTTTCAGATAAAGTGCGGCAAGCGGCAGCACTTCTTCAACAGAATGCATCAAGATAAGAATCTGCTTTGAAAGCAGCAGCCCGGCAAAAGTTATGCACAAGCCGCTTATAACGGCAAGCACAATTGACGTGTGAACAGTCTTTTGGATTCTTTCATAATTCTTTGCACCAAAATGTTTTGCGGCGATTACGTTTGCGCCGATTGAAAGCCCGATGAACAAATTAATCAGCAAATTTATGAGCGAGGTACTTGAGCCGACTGCCGCAAGCGAAGTTTCGCCTGCAAAGCGGCCGACGACAGCAATGTCAGCAGCATTGAACAAAAGCTGAAGCCAATTTGAACAAATCACCGGAATTGAAAATTTGAGAAGGCCGCCTAAAATTGAACCTTCCGTCATGTCTAGCTGATTCTTTCCGCCCATTCCGCACCTTCCGCTCTTATTATAGTGATTTTAATATGAGCATGTGAATAAACTGCAAGTTTAATGCGCATTTTAAAGCAGCGCTTTATTTTTTTTGTGCGCAAACCGTGCTAGAATGAATCATTGATATTAACGCAGACGGGGGCAATTCTGAATGTAGATGAACCAATTTTAAGACGCACGCTTTTTTAAAATTAGGAGTCATCATGCCATTATTGCAAATATCGAACCTTTCATTCTCTTATCCGAATTCACAAATTCAGCTTTTTGAAAATTTTTCGCTTCAGTTTCAGGAAAACTGGACAGTTATAGCCGGAAGCAACGGCTGCGGAAAATCGACGCTGCTCAATCTTATTGCCGGAAACATCGCGCCGGACGGCGGCAAAATCATTTTTGACGGCGCAATCTTGTATTGTCCGCAGGAAACACAGGAAGTGCCGGAAAATTTGTACACTTCATTTTGGAGCGGCGAAAACGACGTGCGCAAATTCTTTTCGCTGCTGCGCGTAACAGAAGAAATGCTTGAACGCTACGAAACTTTGTCGGGCGGCGAAAAAAAGCGAATTCAGATTGCGTGCGCGCTTGCTGAAAAACCGGCACTGCTCTTGCTCGACGAGCCGACAAATCACCTCGACAAGGCGACGGTTCAGCTGATTTTAGACGCGCTTCATGCTTTTGACGGCATGGGCATTATTGTAAGCCACGACCGCTATTTTGCGGACGCGCTCTGCACAAAGACTGTCTATCTTTTTAATGAATCAAAAGCTTTTGCTGGCGGAAGGAACTGCATTGCGGCAGAGACATATCAAGGCGGGCTGACGCAGGCGCTTGAGCTTAGGCAGAAAAACGCGGAACGCTCGCGCACCGAATGGGGCAAGCTCAACAGCAAGGCTTCGGCTGAAAAACAGCGCAGCCAGAAGCTCTCTGAAGAGATTGACCGCAAGAAAGGCAGCCTCTCAAAGAAAAACGTTGACGCGAAAGACCACGATGCAAAACTGAAAATTGACAAGCTCCGCGTTTCAGGCGCAGACCGCACCACCGCCGACCTGAAAGCGCATGTTGAAAGCCAGATGGAGCGCACTTTGCAGAGCCGCGACGCGATGAAAAAAGCTTTGAAGCGTAAAGAGGGCTTTTCTGTAAGCAGCACCGACTTTGTAAAGACTTTTATTATAGAAGAAACTGATATTATTGCCGGCGGTGCTGATGAAGCTGACACAAGCGGCGCGGGCGCGGCGGGTTCAGGCGGCGGAACTTATACGCTTCATGTGCCGCATATCGAGATAAAGCCTGATTCGAAAATCGCCATAACAGGTCAGAACGGCGCAGGAAAGACGCTTTTCATAAATCATGTGATTTCCAAAATCAGAGAATCCGGCGCGAATTCAGCTCAAAAAGCCAGTAAAATCGAGCTGATGTATCTGCCGCAAGAAATTTCTGACGAAGAAAAAGCCGAAGTGCTTGCAAAATACAAATCCCTTAATAAAGAAGAAAAAGGCGAAGTCCTTTCAACGCTGTTCCGTCTTGGCAGCGAGCCTGAAAGCTTGCAAGGCGATGCAGCTTCAGTAAGCCCGGGCGAATTGCGCAAGCTGATGATTTCCATGGCGGTTCTGAACCCACTTTCTCTGCTTGTCTTAGACGAGCCGACGAACCACATGGACATTACGAGCGTGCTTGCGCTTGAAGACGCGCTTTCAGAGATCAGCTGCCCGATGATTGTGATAAGCCACGACGACACGTTCCTGCAAAAAATCACGAACCGCCGTTTAGTGATAATCCGAAACGGCAGCTGCGGAAAGATTTTGCAGTAGCTTCGTCTTTTAGCAATCGCAAAACAATCAAAAGTGCTTCTTGACAATTCCCAAATTGGGAACTAAAGTATAGTTATGCATGTAATTTCCAGAAAAACATTGAGCGATTACTGGCAGAAAAACCCAGAGACAGAGCAGCCGCTAAAAGCGTGGTTTGCAGAAGCGCAAAAGGCGCAATGGAATGCTCCAGCTGATATAAAAGAAAAATACCGCTCAGCAAGTTTTTTGAAAGGAAACCGTGTCGTGTTTAATATTTGCGGGAACAAACACCGGCTGATTGTCAGAATTAATTATGGTTCAAAGACAGTGTTCATCAGGTTCGCCGGAACTCATTCAGAGTATGACCAAATCAATGCGGAGGAAGTATAATGTCTTATAACAAGCTTTTGAAAACAGAAAATGACTATAACGAAGCTCTTAAACGGATTGAGGAACTTTTTGATGCTGAGCAAGGAACACCAGAAGCAGATGAGCTTGAACTGCTTGCTGCTTTAGTTGAACTATACGAACAGGAGCATTTTCCTATAGAAGCACCTGACCCGGTTTCTGCGATAAAATTCCGCATGGAGCAGGAAAATCTTTCAAACGAAGATATGGTTCAGTATCTCGGAAGCAAATCAAGGGTTTCTGAAATTTTTTCTCACAAAAGAGATTTGAGCATTTCCATGATTCGCAAACTGGTAACAGGGCTTCACATTCCGGCAGAAGTGCTTCTTGGAACAGCGGCACAAGCGCACTAAAACGACTGTTTGGCTTTTTCGGTGACGGACGCTCGCTTTTCTAGAGTCTTGTCGAAGACCGCAGCAGCTGTATTGCCGAAGCTTTCAAAGATTTCGCCTGCACCGACTTCGGTGATGCCGCCCTTTGTAGCGACGCGCGCCAGAACCTCTGCAAAGCTCAAGCCTTTTTGGTTTATCAGCTTGCCCGTACCTTCAAGCGTCTGCGCAAGCATAGCTTCGATTTGTGCAGGCAGCAAACTTGTGTGGGCTTGCGCCTTTTCAGCAAGCACCGAAAAAATAGCGGCGATAAAGCCCGGCATACAGCTTGTCAATTCAGAAGCCATGCCCATTTCGTTTTCAGCAACTTCTGTAACAGTGCCGAACGATTTGAGCAGCGTTTCAAGGTTTCTTCGGTCTTGCGCCGTAACTAGCTGATTGTAGCAGACCGAGCTGACAGAATAATCGACTTCTGCATTGACTGACGGAATAACCTTGGCGATTTTGGTCTTTTCTGCAAGTACGGCTTCAAGCTGGCTGAACATCACGCTGCCGTTAAGCGAAACTACGAGAGTGCTGCTTGAAACAGCCGGCGCAATTCCGCAAAGCACTTCCTTAAGCTCGGCAGGGCGGATGCACACAAAAACCACGTCAGCCGCTGCCGCAAGCTTGTTGTCGGCCGTAACGGTGGAGCCGGTGTACATTTTCTTAAAACCGTCCATCTTAGACAATGTTCTGTTCGCGCAGACCAAATCAGCCTGCTCTATCACGTTATGCTCAAGCAACTTCCGCGCAATCATGCTGCCCATGCTGCCAAAACCGATTATTCCGACTTTCATAGTTTCTTCCTTTTCAATTATTATTTCAAATAATGCGATTTGCATCGTAGCAATTTCAGAATTACCGTAAACTGAAGCTTCAAGCGCTTTCCATTATAGTATAAAAAACTGAAAATGCCACTTACTTATTGCCACCAAAAATTGTATACTCTGAACATGAGCTACAAAATTTTTATTGACGGAAAAGAAGGCACTACTGGCCTTAAGATTTTTGAACGCTTTGAAAAGCGCAGCAACATTGAAATTATTTCCATTGACGAAGACAAGCGCAAGGACCCGGCCGAAAAAGCCAAGATGATTAACGCTTCTGACTTTACGTTCCTTTGCCTGCCGGACGCAGCCGCAATTGAATCGGCGGAGCTTTGCACAAACCCAAAGACAAGAATTATAGACGCATCGACGGCACACCGCACAAACCCCGACTGGGCTTACGGTTTTCCGGAGCTTGATAAATCTTTCCGCGAGAAGATTGCGCACTCAAACAGAGTTGCCGTGCCGGGCTGCTACGCAAGCGGCTCTGTCGCAATCTGCTATCCGCTCGTAAAGTCTGGCATCATGCAGGCTGATTAC
>CADBUT010000376.1 GCA_902797925.1 uncultured Spirochaetaceae bacterium | reverse complement strand
GCGTAAACGGAATTGATGATTCGATGGTGAGCGGCAAGCTGACTTTTGCTGAAAATGCACCGCACTTTCTGGGTTTTATCAAAGATTCTGTGCTTATTGCGCACAACACGCCATTTGATTTGGGCTTTGTCAACAACGAGCTAAAAACAGCCGGCATGAAGCCGCTTGAAAATCAGGCAGCCGACACGCTCACGCTTTCAAGAGCAATGCTGCCGAATCTTGGCAAATATAACCTTCAGTTTCTTGCAAAATACTTTGAGATAAACGTGGTTAATGCGCACCGCGCTGAAGATGATGCAAGAGTCTGCATGGAAGTGTTTCTGAAATTGCTTGAAATGGTCAGACCGCCAAAACCCACCGAATCAGAGCAAGCGGCTGAATCAGAACAATCTGACCAGCAATAATAACCCGATAAGGAGAGACATAAATGAAAAAGTTTTTATCAGTTTTCAGCATTTTAACAGCCTGCAATTTCTTTTGCTTTTCTGAAATAACGATAGACACAGTCTGGGGAGCATGGGATTATCATGAAGAAGAATATGGCTATGAATGTTTGTTAGCAGTAGGTGCAGATGGAATTGATTATTTGCAGGAATCTCAGGAGTATATAGTCTTTGAAAAGAACTGGAAAAACAGCTATAGAGAAGATTGGAAAGGTAAATCTGTTATAAAAGTCCCAGGCGATGTTTATTTAATAGAAAGTTACAATCAGGAAGGCAATAAATTTGTTTTTCATGTACGGTATGAATACAGTACCAGTGGTGCTGAAGCTACTATGGACTTTATCATTCATTTTGTAGATGAAAACCACATGTGGAACGAAAATTACAGAACTAAAGAGCCTCCTAAAGATGACCTAATGTATAATCGTATGCCGACAATTGAATCTTTGAATATTAAAAAGATTTCTTTGAACGAAGGCGACTTGATGTATTGCAATGACAATTTACGGCTAAGAACAAGACCTTCTATTCATGCCTCTGATTCAAAAGTAATAGTAAGTATGAAAAAAGGTACAAAAGTCAAAGTATTAAAAATAAATAGCTGGAAAGGTTATATTGATAATATTCTTGCAGATTGGGCGGAAGTCGAAGTAATCGAAGATTCATTCGATAAAGACGGCAAGCCGCTGCCCAAAGGCACACGCGGCTGGTGCTTCGGCGCATATCTAACGCTGCTTGATTAAGCTAATTAAAGCCTACTCTTTTTCCAGGGCATGAAAAAGGCGGATTGTCTTTAAGCCGTCGAACCAGCAGTGAAAGGCGCGGAAAAGTGCCGATGCGCTGCGCCTGTTCTGGCTGAAAAGGTTCTGCCAAATCAAGCCGAATTTCTCTGCTTTGAGAAAATCTGCAAGCACAGGCGAAATCTCTGCCGCGCGTGCAAGAAATTCTTCTAAAAGCGGATCACTCTGCTTTACGGCTTTTATGCTAATATCTTCTGCAAGCGCAATAAAATCAGAGAGTACTCTAAAAGACTCATCTGCAAAATCTTTGATTTTGTACGTTCCGTTTATAGTGCCGGAAATTGCAGCACCTGTGCCGAAGGGCACGCGCCAAGAAACACGCGCCGAAGGATGCACTTCCGTTGGAATCTCTATAAAAGTTTTTTCGTCCGTGCTTTTGAGCAAAGCCTGAAGATAATAGAAATCTTCGCCGGCAACATGCCTGTTCATGCCACCGCAAGCAGCGTAAGTTTCAGCTGTGCAGATAAGCGTCGGGCCGAGCGCAACGTAAAACCACGGCGATTTTGCCGCTTTAAGCTTTTCGGCGTGGTTCTTAAGATAAGCTTCGTATTCTACGATTATGCTGTTTTCTTGAGCCGTGCCGTCAAGCCTGTGCGAAAAGCCTGTAACGCCGGCGCATGGCTTTTTCTTTGATGGGCTTACGCCGCCAGAAATTGCACCGCAAAAAAAAGCATCATCTATGGCGCAAAAATAATCTTCGTCAACAAGCGTGTCGCTGTCCATGCAGCACAAAAGCGAATCAGACGTGCCGCCGCTTGAAAGATAGGCAAAATCAAGCGCAATCTTTCGCGCAAGCCCTGCCCCGTCTTTTTCGCTCATCGTTCTGCCGTCTGAACAAGCGTCAATTGCGCGGAAGCGGCTCTGGTCGTAAGCGCGTACCGTTTCGAGCAGCTGCTGATTGTTGCGCTTAACTTCATCACTGTGGCTTTCGCGGTTGTTCACGTTTATCACGTAGCAGATTTTCTTCGGTTCAAGATTTTCCGCTTTGCGGCGCGCCTTGTAAAAAGCTTCTGCCTTTTCAAGTGATTCAATTGTCTTCAATATAAGAGGATATTCATTTATGGCTGGAATGCACACAAAAATGCTGCCGTCAAGCAGCTCAAGCCCTTCGATGAAAGGCTCAACAATCTGCATGCGCTTTTTTCTGTATGTTTCAATCGAATGAATCATAGTTTCACGCCGTTCTTTTCGATTAAATCTAATGCTTTCTGAAAAACTTCGCCTTTTGTGGTCTTTTCGTCTGTGTCAAGCCAGTTTATCTTGCAGCCCTTGCGTTCCATTCCGCGGAACCAAGTTTCTTGACGCTTGGCAAACTGCCCGATTGCAATGTAGAGCTTATCGACAAAAGCCTGGTAGCTTTCAAACTTGCCCTGCAAATATTCAGAGCAGAAGCGGTACTCAAGCCCTAGCCGCTCAAGCCGCTCCCAGCCTGCGCCTTCTTCGTGCAGTCGCTTGACCTCATCTAGCATACCTTCGTCAAGGCGGGCGATGAGCCGCTTCTTTATGCCTTCGCGTAACCTTGTGCGCGGAAAAGTAAGCCCGATTATGAAATATTCAAGCTCTGGCCGCGGCGGCATGGCAGCACGCACAGCCTTTGCTTCGGCAGATTTTTCGTATTCAGCGATTTCAATTGCGCGTATAAGCCTGTGCCTTTCGGTCAAATCTGTCGTGTTGTGCACCTCACCTTTTAGCGCGATGAGCCTTTCTGCAAGCTCTGATTCAGGCACGCCGTTCAATGAATTGCGAAGCGGCACGTTAGTCGGCACGTCAATCATGTCGTAGCCGCGGAGCACCGCATCAAGATACATGCCTGTTCCGCCGGCAAGCACGGCAGTTTTTCCCCTTGCGGAAATATCGTTCAGTGCCTTGTATGCGTCTTTCTGATAATTGAAGACCGAATACTCGGTTTTTAAGTCTGTAATGTCAATCAGATGATACGGAACATTGTGCACGGTTCCGTCTGCGCGCTGAAAAGCAAATTCGTTCAGGTCTTTGCCCGAACCGATGTCCAGACCGCGGTAAACTTGCCTTGAATCAGCTGAAACAATTTCAGCACCGAATTTGTCTGCAAGCGCGACCGCGAGCGCGGTCTTTCCTGTTGCGGTCGGGCCTAAAACTACAAGGCAGGTCTTTTTGGTGTCAGCCATTACAAAACCCTGGCGATTACGCATTTGAGATATTCAGATTTCGGGTAGCCGGTTAAAACCGGGTGGTCTGGCCCTGCCCCGCGCTTTTCAAGAATCTGAAGCTGACGCTTTGCATCGTGCGCCGCATTTGCAAGCATGTTGTAGAAAGTCGGTGCGTCAAAAAAATGAGAGCATGAGCATGTAATGAGGATTCCGCCTTTTTTGAGAATCTTCATGGCGCGCAAGTTTATCTCTTTATAGCCGCCGTAAGCTTTTTCTATCATCCTGGCGCTTTTGGTGAATGCCGGCGGGTCAAGAATAATCACATCGAATGTTTCGCCTTTCTGCTCGTATTCTTTGAGCAAATCGAAAACGTCGGCGCAGCGGCTCTTCATCACTTTTTCGGCGCCGTTCAGCTTGATGTTTGCGTCAACTGTCTTGCAGGCGTCTTCAGAAATGTCGCAGGCGATAACCTCTTTTGCGCCGCCCTTCACCATGTTCAAGGCAAATGCGCCTGTGTGCGTAAACGTGTCGAGCACGCGCGCATCTTTTGCAAAGAGCGCAGCCGCTTTTCTGTTGAATTTCTGGTCAAGAAAGTAGCCTGTCTTTTGCCCTTTCGCAAGGTCAACTTGAAGCAGCACATCGTTTTCCTTTATGACGATGAGCGGGTCGCGCTCGTCACCGAGCCAGCCTGAACATTCTTCAAGCCCTTCAAGCTTGCGTACAGAAGCGTCGCTTCTTTCGTAAACCGCGAAGGGGTCAACCACGTCATAAAGCGCGTCAATAATCTGCTTTCTGAAAACCTCAACGCCGAGCGTAAGAAACTGAACCACAAGGTAGACGTGGCCGTTTATGTCGCAATATCTTTCTACGATTAAGCCGGGCAGAAAATCAGCTTCTGAAAAAATGAGTCTGTATGAATCTTCATCTTTGTAATAAAGCTTGCGTATATCAAGAGCCTGTCTGATTCTGTCTGCAAAAAATGATTCGCCGAAAAATGAAATGCCTTCAGGCGTCGGCGTGCGCGTAAGAAGCCTTACTGTAATTTTTGATGTGCGGTTGATTATGCCAGAACCGAGGCAGAGGCCGCCTTTTGTATAGACTTCAACCAATGTGCCGTCTTTTACGTGGCAGTCTTTGAGCGGTGTCTGCTCAAGCTTGCCGTTATG
>CADBUT010000375.1 GCA_902797925.1 uncultured Spirochaetaceae bacterium | reverse complement strand
GTTTCCCGTAATATCTGCGCTATGAAAATAGCGGTGCTTGAGGTTTGCTCACCTTGAAGCACAGCAGCAGAATCAGATGCAAGAGGACGCTGCACAAAAGATTTTTTATTAAGGTACATACATGAAAACCATTTTTTTAAAAGAACAAGAAGCTGTTCGCAACTGGTATGTTATCGATGCTGCTGACAAGCCGCTCGGTCGTGTTGCTGCAAAAGCTGCTTCAGTGTTGCGCGGCAAAGACAAAGTTTCTTACACCCCAAACCAGGAAATGGGTGATTTCGTAGTTATCATCAATGCTGACAAAGTTGCTGTTACAGGTAACAAGGCAAAAGGCAAGATTTATTATCACCACACAGGTTACATCGGTGGTATGAAAGCTAACAGCTTTGAAAAAACAATTGAACGTCATCCTGAAGCTCCTCTCATGGAAGCTATCAAGGGAATGATTCCTAATGGCCGTTTGGGACGCAGACTGCTTACCAATGTAAAGATTTATGCAGGTGCAGAACATCCGCACACAGCACAGAATCCACAGCCGCTCGAAGTATAAGGATTAGGAGATTATCGTGGTAAAAAATATTGCTATTGGTACTGGAAGAAGAAAGACAGCAACTGCACGCGTTTTTGTTCGCGAAGGTTCTGGTAAAGTTGTTGTAAACGGCAAAGATTTGAATGCTTATTTCGCAACTCCATCACAGGTTCTGGTTGTTCGCCAGCCATTGATGGTTACATCAAGCGAAAACAAATATGATATTCTGATTAACGTAGTCGGCGGCGGTCTTGACGGACAGGCAGGTGCATGTCTGCACGGTATTTCACGTGCATTGCTCCAGATTGATCAGTCAAATCACACTGCACTCAAAGCAAACGGATTTCTTACACGTGACTCACGCATGGTTGAACGCAAAAAGTACGGCCGCCGCGGAGCTCGCCGCAGATTCCAGTTCAGCAAGCGTTAATCTTTCAAGGTTTTCTGCTTTATGGGCAATGCTGTTTCAGCACAAGAGCATTCAGTTATTGAGCCGGACAGCACTGCTATGCTGATTTATTCAGCTGAAAAGACTTCAGAAGATGTTTATAAGCTAAGCACATCTCTGGGGTCTTTTTTTTTGCGCGCTGTCTATCTGAATGATGAAACAGAAGAAGTGCCGCAGAAAATTCCGTATGCACATCTTATAAAAGCATCTGAACTGAACAGCTGCAGCCCAGATGCACCAGCCGGAACAGAAGCACTGCCCGCCCGGACAAAATGCATCATTGATTTTGATGATTTAGAGCCAAACACACAGGTCAGCAGCGAAATAAGCGAAAAAATTCTAGATGCTGCTCTTGCCTTCTCAGCTGAACACGCAGCCGTTTCTTATCTTGAACGTGCCGAGCACAGCACAGAGCTTTTAAGGCGCAAACTCAAGCAGAAAGGTCATTCTGATGCGGCAATTCAAAAAGCATTGGAATATGCGCAGAAAAGAAACTGGCTTTCAGACGAGCGTTACGCCGGTGCTTTTTTGCGGAACAGGTCTATAAGAAAGGCAGAAGGCAGAACACGGCTTTTAGCAGAACTTGCAGCGCGCGGTATAAGCAGGGACACTGCCGAAAAAGCCGTTGAAGAATTCTTTGCTCAAAAAAGTGAAGCTTCACTGTTAGAGAAAGCCGCAGGAAAACTGAAAAATCAGGGAAAAACAAAAGAACAGGCGCAGCAGGCTCTTATAAGACTTGGATTTTCGTGGTCTGATATAAAGTTTTATATCAAAAATAACTGGATATAATAAATATTTTTGAGATTTCCTAAAAAGGTACTATATTTTTTACAACTTCCATGTTATAATCATGCTGTTTGATTGAGGATTCTTTAGTATTAAAAGTAATCATATAAAAAATAAGCCTGAAAGAGGTAATTCCATCCCTTTGTTTATCGGAGAGGAAGAAGGACAAAATGGCAAAAGATTTAAACAAAACAGTCGTTTACTCTGCACTTGAAGTTGCAAATATCTGCGGAGTTGTAAACCAGACTGCAATCAACTGGATTAGAAACGGACATTTAAAAGCTTTTTCTACACCTGGCGGTCAGTATCGTGTCTACAGAGATGATTTAGTCCAGTTCATGCAAAGCCGCGGAATGCGTATTCCGAATGAACTTTCTGCAGAAGTAGTCGGCGAAAAATCAAATAATTCAATTCTCATTGTTGATGACGACAAAGGATTAAACGCCGTTTTAGGTAAATATCTCGAAAAAGTATTCCCAGACCTCATCATTCACCAGGCCTTTGACGGTTTTGAGGCAGGTGCAAAAATGGTTGAAACACATCCTTTCTGTGTGCTTCTCGACCTCGATTTACCGGGCTTAAACGGCTTTGATTTGTGCGCTCGCTTAAAACAGACAGAAGAATTCAACAAGCCTTATGTAATTATTATTACAGCACTGGAAGAACCGAATCTTGAAAAGAAAGTGAAAGACCTCGGCGCAGACTTGTTCTTTCAAAAGCCGCTTCACTTAAAAGAAATAACTGACAGCATGAAGAGCTTCTTCGAATCTCTTTCTGACTGACAACAAAAATGCTGCCTAAAAATTTCATATTCTAGTGTCATCCCGAACTTGTTTCGGGATCTGAACACTATATCTAACGTAGATGCTGAGCTGAAAGCCGCCGAAGTCTAATAAATTCAGCATGACAAATGTTTAGCTGACTGACAACAAAAAAAAGAGAACTTCAACAGAAGTTCTCTTTTTTTATTTTATCTAGTCACATTGCTTAGAATGCGCCGCCGTAGAAATAAGCCGGGCCTTTCGGGCAGCTGTTGATTCTTTCAGTTATATCGTCAAGAAATGAATCAGCTTTCTGTCCTGAAATTTTGGTTGAAATGCTAGAGAAAAAATCAGAGAACGTTTTCTCGTAGACATACTCAACATATTCAAGTGCAATGCCCGAATCATTGTAGAGCTCGCTTTTCATGTAATCAACGGCTTCATCGTAGCCGCAAATCTTATCGATAAGCTTTATTTCTAGCGCCTGCTGTGCCGTATAAATGCGGCCGTCGGCAAGCTCACGCACACGCTCAATCGGCAGGCTGCGCTCTTTGGCGACAATGCCTGTAAACTGGTCGTATGCCTCGTTGATGTAATCCTGAATGATTTGCCGCTGCTCTGCGGTTATCGGCTCGTTAATATTGAACATGTTCTTGTTTTTTCCGGCTGTAATCGAAGTTGATTCAATGCCATATTTTTCAAACAAACCTGTAAGCGTATAGACCGGCCCCATAATAACGCCGATTGAGCCGGTGGTGCAGTTGCGGTTCGCCATGATATAGTCTGCAACACAGCCGATGTAATAGCCGCCAGAAGCAGCCATGTGCGCAAAATAAGCATAAATCGGTCGGCCGGTCGTTTTATATTCGCAGAGCTTAAGATAAAGCTCGTCTGCTTCATAGACTGAACCGCCGGGCGAATCAACATAAATGAAAAGACCCTTGTTGTTTTCGTCTTTCATCAGACTGCCAATCATGTCCAAAAGCCATTTCTGATTATAGGTTTCATTCTTTTCCTGAATAACACCTTTTATGTCGATTCTGGCAATATAATCGTGGTTGTATTTCGGAAGTTTGTTCGCTTTTCCTTTGTTCTTTGTCGGAAAAGAAGAAATCGAAGTGCTGAATGACGAATCATTGAACACGTCTGACAAGTCTTTGTTCGGCAAAAAGAAGCCGACAACGCTGGCAATTACCACAGCCCCGATTAAAAAGCAGAAAACCCAAAAGCCGCGAGATTTTTTCAGCTTTGATTTTGCGGCAGGCTTTGCTTCTTCTGTTGTGCTGCTATAAGATGAGCTTTGCGCAACAACTTCAAGCGGCTGTGCCTTGAAAATAGGCTCAAACTGAATAGGCTGCTCTGGCTCTTCAATTGCTTCAGCTTCTTCTGCCTGAACCGGCGTTTCAGCCGGCACAATCTGCACAGATTCTTCTGAAGAAGACGGTATTACAGCCTCTTCTTTCTTCTGCCCTTCTTCGTTAGGTGTTATATCACTCATAAGATTCTCCTAAAATGCCTTATCTGCCTTCGTCAAAATCAGCCTGAGTAAGCGAACCTGTTCTCAAAGCTTCAGATTTAAGATACTGATAAATATTCGCAAAAGTAAGGTGCATATACGGCACAACCCAAATGAGAAGAATTCCGGCTGTAAGGCAAGACAGCAAAGCCCAGCCGATAAAGCTCAAAGCAGTCACGAACAAATCAGTCTTGTGGCCTTTCGTCATTTCAATGCTCATGCGCATTGCTTTAGAAACTGAAATATCAGGATTTTCCGCAAGAATATAGAACATCTGAGAATATGCGATAGCCTTTATAATTCCAGGAATGATAAAGCAGAGCGTCCACAAGAAAACCCAGAGATACATCCACAAATATCCGAG
>CADBUT010000374.1 GCA_902797925.1 uncultured Spirochaetaceae bacterium | reverse complement strand
TCCATGATTTTTTCAATCATCAGGTGAAGGCGGTCAATAAGACGCTGAACTTCGGCTTTTCCCTCTTTGTAGCCTTCTTCGTGACCGGCGTCATAGCCTTCCTGTCGCGCTGTAGAGGTAAGTTCTTCGCGTTTGGCATTTGCTTCTTCGAGCATTGCATCAGCTTTAGCTTTAGCGTCTGCAAGAAGAGCTGCTGCTTCATTTTCAGCATTAGTTTTCTGAATCTGTCCCTGAGTTGTCTGACGTTTAACTTCTTCAAAAGCAGCCTGTTCCGCATCTTTTATGATGCGGTCAGCTTCAGCTTTTGCGTTGTCTAAAAGTTCTTTCTTTTCAAGTTCCCATCTGGCACGGAATTCTTCCGCTTCAGCCTTAAGGTCTTCAACAGTAGGGCCTGTATATTCAGGTTCAACTTCTTCAACTTCTTTCTCTTCCTCTTCTTCGAAAGTATGAGAAAGTTTGAGCATAATCTTATCTGTTACAGGTGTAATTTCATTTGGTCGAAATACTGCTTTTGCCATGATACATGACCCCTTTAAGGAACTTAGACAGCAGCATGAAAGCCGCTTAATTGGTTCGTGCTGAAAAAGCACAAGACACAGCAACTTCTGCCATGTCTTTATTCAATTTATAGGAAACTGCCTAAAAATCAAAGTCTTTAGGCAGCCCAAATATTTACCCAATCATTATACAACAAGTTCGTCTTCGCCAGAACGTGCAATAACGATTTCGCCGGAATCTTCGAGGCGTCTGATTGTAGAAACAATCTTCTGCTGAGACTCTTCTACGTCTTTCAAGCGTACCGGTCCCATGAATTCCATATCTTCTTTAAGCATTGCCGCCGCACGTTTAGACATGTTGCGGAAGATCTTATCCTGAACTTCGGTATCAACAGCTTTAAGCGCTTTTGCGAGTTCCTGCGTATCGACTTCGCGCATAACTTTCTGGATAGCGCGGTCGTCGAGCATAACGATATCTTCGAATACGAACATGCGTTTCTTGATTTCTTCTGCCAAATCCGGATCTTCTTCTTCCAAAGATTCGATAATCGTCTTTTCAGAAGAACGGTCAACAAGGTTAAGAATCTCAACGATGCTTTCAACACCACCGGCTGCGGTGTAGTCTTCGCTTGACAAGCTTGAAAGCTTCTTCTCAAGAACGCGCTCAACTTCGCGGAGAACATCCGGTGATGTACGGTCCATCGTAGCAATACGGCGCGCAACATCACTCTGAAGCTCTTCAGGGATGTTCTGCAAGATATATGAAGCCTTGTTCGGCTCAAGATAAGCAAGAATAAGCGCAACAGTCTGCGGATGTTCCTGCTGAATAAAGTTCAGCAAATGTGCCGGGTCTGTACGGCGGATGAAGTCGAACGGACGAACCTGAAGGCTGCTCGTCAAGCGGTTAATGATGTCAATCGCTTTCTGGCTGCCCAAAGATTTTTCCAACAGCTCGCGGGCGTAGTCGATACCACCAGAAGTGATAAAGTTCTGTGCCTGCATGAGTTCCTGAAACTCTTCAAGAACAGCATCTTTGAAATCAGCTTCAACGCTTTCAAGGCGTGCAATTTCAAAAGTAAGTGTTTCAATTTCATCTTCGCGCAGATGCTTGAAGATTTCAGCAGATATTTCTGATCCAAGAGAAACAAGGAAGATTGCGGCCTTCTGCTTTCCGGTAAGGCTCTTGTAATCTTTGACCTTCTTTGAATTCGATTTCTCTTTAGAACTTGTTGTCGTTGTGGTAGCCATTCTATTCCTCCATCAACCATGTGCGGATAAGCAACGCCACATCTTCAGGGTGTTCTTTTGCCATAGCAATTGCATTTTCCTGCAATTCAAGACGCTTGCGTTCTTCAACAGACATAGATACTTCCATGCCCTGCTGCTCTGCTTCCCACAAAGCACGCTCGCGCTCTGCCTGGTGCCGGCGTAGAATCTCTTCTTCCTTGAGACGGCGGCGGCGTTCCATTTCGCGGCTGATAATACGGAAGAGAATAAAAGCCACGAGCAATACTGCAATACCGATGCCGGTAATAATCAAAGTCTGGCGTGTCTGCAGCTGTCTGAAGTACAATGCGTCTTCTTCTTCAAACTGCCTTGTGCGGTCAAACTGAATACATACAACTGAAACAGCATCACCGCGCGAACGGTCATAACCGATAGCATTCTGAACAAGCAAAGTAGCCTTTGCGATGTCATCATCCGGAACCGGAAGGTATTCTCTTTCGATAGAACCGTTAGGAAGAGCTACAAGCTTGCCGTTCTCATCATATTTCTTCTGCCATGTACCGTCAATGTTTACAGAAACTGTAACACGGTCAATCGTCGGTCTCTTTTCAGATGAAACCTGGCGTTCGTTAATAACTTCGTTCTTCTTTACGCCGCTTTCTGTTGATACGCCGTACAAGTTAGACATATCTGAATAAACAGGCGGATTCTGGCCTTCAACGCCGGCCGGTCCTTCAGGGTTATAGCCTGTTCCTTTCCATTCCTTATGAACTTCTTCAGAAGAAATTGTAACAGACGGAACGATTTCAGAGTCATCGTATGGTGTATCCGGGTTGTCAGCTTTGATGACAATCGGTGAATACTCTTTAGCTTCAATTTTCTGCTTAGACATGTCCATGTCAATCTTGATGTTTAAGTCGCGGACGCGGTCTATACCGAAAGTCTGCTGCAAAGCGTTCAAGACTTTTGCACGGTAAACGGCTTCCTGTTTCTGAATGAGCTTCTGCTCTTTTTCTGTAACAGAAACATTGTCTATTTCAGCCATGCCTTCAAAGTCGTTTAAGATATTTCCCTGTGAATCTGAAATAACAACATTTTCAGCAGTAAGGCCAGTAATAGCTTTAAGAACTATCTTCTGAACACCTTCAATCTTCTTTCTGTTTGTCGGCAAATCGCTGCCCGGCTTTGTATAAAGAACGATACTTGCCGTTGTAGGATTCTGGTCTTCAACAAAAAGTGCATTCTCAGGTATTTGAATAACTACATTAGCGCGGTCAACATCATCGAGAGATTCAATGTGCTGTTTTACAACTTCTGTGATTGAACGGCGCAAGTTTACATTGCGCTCAAAATCTGTTGTTGTCCAGCGTTCAATATCAAACAAAGCCCAAGGATCTACAGAAGAAGGAACTAAATCTTCTCTGACCAAAACCGCACGCATACGGCGGGCTGTAGCTTCATCTTTTACTGAAATGATTCCGGCAGCATTAACCTGTGATTCAACGTTTTCTTCAGCAAGACGAAGCGTAATTCTGTCTCTTGCAGCTTCATCTGTAATTGCTGTATTAAACAGCGGTACTGAAGACGGTTTTGCTGAAATGCGTGTGACTAAAACAAGCGCAATAATTACAACAGCAACAATAGCAATTAATATTGCGCGCTGTACAACGGTCCACTTAGACCATAACTCTTTAATTTGTGCCAACAGCTTTTTAAGCCATTCGTTCATGACACCCCTCCCGTGAACGAACATATCGAATGAGAAACTTACTGTTCAGTTTGTTTCTGCCTTCTTTCAAAATTTTAATCCTTACCGTGTGGTAGTAATTTCATTCCAATCTTTAATAACTCTGTCAATGACTGTCTGCGCTAAATTAAGCGAAAGACTGGCTTCAGCCATTGCAATTGTAACATCATGAACATCAACTGAATCCGGGTCTGTAATAAGCTGCTGGGCGATTGAATCGCTTGCCATCTGCTTGTCATTAACCGAACTTACTGCATTCAAAAGATACTGCTCAAAAGAGCCTCTGGTTTTTGCAGTCTCAGTTTCCTGCTTCCGTCTAATATCTTGCGTCATCATCGATGTCAGCGGCTCTGATCCGATATGTGCCGGATCAGTGCGGATCATTGACAATGTGCCCAAGCTGGTTATCATCTATTACCTCCCGATTTCAAGGGCTTTCATGAACATTTCTTTAGACCCCTGAACAACAGATGAATTTGCTTCATATGCACGATTGGCAGCAATTAAGTCTACCATTTCATTAACTATATTAACATTAGGATACTCAACATATCCAGCATTCGGTCCGCTAAGAATTGCATCAGGATGCTGCGGATCATAAACAAGGCGGCCTGGCGCATCGTCTTTTACGATTTTAGAAACACGGACACCCTGACCAAGACCTTTGTCCATCTCGTTTGAAACGAAAGGACCGCGCCATGTAAGTTCTTCATTTATAGGCTGAAGAACAACGCGGGAACGTTTAAAACGTCCGCCGTCCTGTGTTCTTGTAGTAGACGCATTAGCTATATTATCCGATATAACGTCGGTTCGCAAGCGTTCAACGCTCATTCCTGTTGCAGCAATATTAATACTTGAAAAAAGACCCATCATCTAACTCCTATTTTAACACAGATTTGACTTGAGAGAACTCAAAAGTTTGCAACTGAGTCAATAATTGATAGTTGAGCTGAATCTTGAGTACATTCATTGCCTCTGTTTCTGCATCAACGTTATTTCCATTTGCTTTTGTGGTAGATAAATAATCGCGTACACGGCGCGGTTCTACTGTGCGGTAATCACGGAAACCTTCTGACTGGATGTGTTTCTCGTTTGTTGTCCGCATTTTGAAAGCTTCGCCCTGATTCTTTTCTGTTTCAAGTGCGCGCTTAAGTTCGCTCTCAAAATTAACTTCAACACGCTTGTAATTCGGAACTTCTGAATTTGCAAGGTTATTAGCTGTAACCTGATAACGCAAGGTACTTACGTCCATTGCGCGGTGAAGCATGTCAGTTGTTCTTGTAAAACTATTCATATTGACCTACCCTGTATGGAATTAACGCAAATTGCAGAAAGTTCCATACAATTTCATTGTCGGCAAACAAAATAAAGACTTAAGTGTTTTGATTTTTTTTAGAAGCAATACTGTAAAAATTATTTAGTCCCCTTTTTTCTTCTTAATATTCTTTTTATTCCTTAATTGTATCACAATATTTACTTTTTTAAAAATGAAAAAGCCGGTCAAAACCGGCTTTTGATAACATTTTGCTGTCTTTACAGAATATATTTTGACAAATCCTGGTCTTGAACAACGTCTTTAAGATGTTCGTCAACGTAATCTGCCGTTATTTCGATTGTCTCACCGGCATGGGCATCTGCCTCAAAAGACAAGTCTTCAAGCAGATTTTCCATAATCGTATGAAGACGGCGGGCGCCGATGTTTTCCATGCGCGTGTTAACTTCTTCTGCAAGAGAGCTCATTCTGTTAATTGCATCATCGTTAAACTTAACAGTGACGCCTTCTGTTGCAAGAAGCTCAGTATACTGCTTAATCAATGCGTTTTTCGGTTCAAGCAGAATACGTCTGAAATCTTCAGCATTCAAAGATTCAAGCTCAACACGGAGCGGAAAACGTCCCTGAAGTTCCGGTATCAAGTCGCTCGGCTTTGAAACAGAGAATGCACCGGCTGCAATAAACAGAATATGCGTAGTATCAACTACACCGTATTTTGTGTTTACGTTAGAGCCTTCAACAATCGGCAGAATGTCGCGCTGCACGCCCTCGCGTGAAACGTCCTGTCCGCCGCCGCGCTCACCTCTGACCGCAATCTTGTCGATTTCATCAATAAAGATAATGCCCATCTGCTCAACGCGCCTCTTGGCTTCGTCACAGACTTTGTCCGGGTCAATCATTTTATCAAGCTGTTCAGCTATAATAATTTCGCGCGCCTCTTTTACAGTTACAAGCTTTTTCTTTGAGCGTGCACCCGAAATCATGTTTGTAAGGTTCATCATCGTTGATTCAAGGTCTTCGATGTTGCCGCCTGCAAAGATTTCCATTGTCGGCCCTTGCGGACGTCTGTTTACACTGACTTCAACCTCGCGCTCTTCAAGCTTGCCGTCGCGGAGCATCTGTCTGAATTTTTCGCGTGTTGCGGACATATCGCCGGCAGGTGCGGCAGGCTGTTCTGCAAAATGGGTGTTTGTAACGTCCGTAAATGCAGGCAGATTCGCCTCTGAAGGCGGTATATCGTTCTTCTGCTTCGGGTTGCTGCCCGGAAGCAGCAGGTCAAGCAAGGCTTCCTCAACTTTTTCTTCTGCGGAAGACTTCATCTGCTCCTGCATTTCGGCTTTAACCACATTGTAGCCGACTGCCATTAGGTCTCTTATCATTGATTCAACGTCGCGGCCAACATAGCCGACTTCTGTATATTTTGTGGCTTCAACTTTTAGAAACGGAGCACCGCACAGTTTTGCAAGACGGCGTGCAATTTCTGTTTTACCAACGCCTGTAGGGCCGATCATCAGAATATTCTTAGGTGCAATTTCTTCGCGGATGTCCTTAGGCAGCTTAAGACGGCGGGTTCTGTTTCTTAATGCGATTGCAACCGCTTTTTTTGCCTTATGCTGCCCGATGATGTAATTGTCGAGACGGCTTACTATCTCGCGCGGGGTCAGTTCCTCAAGGTTTTTAGTTGATACGTCTGGTTCGCTCATTTAAAGCTCCTCTACAGTGATGTGGTCGTTTGTATAAATGCAGATTGAACCGGCAATTGCAAGGCTTTTTTCAGCAATTTCACGTGCAGAAAGGTTTGATGATTCCATATAAGCCATGGCGGCGGCATAAGCGTAGTTTCCGCCAGAACCGATTGCAAGAACATCGTGTTCAGGCTCTATTACGTCACCGTTACCAGAAATCAGAAGGATTTTGTCCTTGCTTGCGATGAGCAGCAGTGCTTCAAGGTTGCGCAAAGCTTTGTCTGTGCGCCAGAGTTTTGCAAGCTCTACGGCGGCGCGTGTAATGTCGCCATTATATTCCTGAAGTTTTGCTTCGAATTTATCAAAAAGGTTGAATGCATCTGCCGTTGCACCGGCAAAACCTGTGAGCACTTTTCCGTCATACATGCGGCGCACCTTGCGTGCGTTGCCTTTCATAACAGTATTTCCCATTGTCACCTGACCATCGCCGGCCATGGCAACCTTTCCGTCTTTTTTAACTGCAATAACTGTTGTACTGCGGACTTTTGGTGTTTTCATCTTGAAAATAGAAAAGCCGGAGCTTCTCAAATCCTCCTAAAATCTGAACAGCTGAAATTTTCAGCACGGTGAATATGTAACTAATGTACCAATTTCAGTTAGAAAAGACAAGGTTCGGTTTTGCCGATTAAGCGTTAACCGGCAAAACCTATTATTTTGTGGACAACACAAAATCAGCACTTTTCGCTGACTAAAGTCAATGAAGCTTCTTTTGGTGCGGCTTTTTTGTTTTAGGCGAATTTTATACAGCACTCAAACACGCAGCGGCCGCTTTCTTTGATGTGAACAAAAGTTTTACCGGCGCAATCCGAAGCTTCCCGGCGGTAAACACGGAGTGTCTGCCCTTCCTTGCTTTCGCCTGTGTAATGAACTTCGATGTCTGTAATTTCATGGCTTTGCAGAAAATCATCTGAAAAAACGCTGAGGGCAAATTTGATGTATTCGATATTGTTCATGTGATGTGACATGTCAATGTGGCATGAACGGATTACCTGTTCAAAGGCAAGCTCATCTTCCGTAAAATCTGAAGGAAAGCGCTCGAACGGTTCATTAAAAACTGCCTCCGGGAAGCCTTCCTTTGGATAAGGCAGCGTTGTGATTTTTACAGGGCGGTGGGTTTCAAGGCTCAAAACGCATGCTTCTTGATTTGCTACAAGAAGACGCTTGCCGTCTTTGTCTGCAATTTCTGTATTAACATGGGTGCGCATTCCAAGATTGTCAATTGGAAAAGTGCGGGCAGTAACAATTTCGCGCCAGTCAGGACGGCGTTCAAAATGAACCTTAGTTTTTGTAAACACCCAGAAGTCGTTGAACTTTTCGCGGTAAATAATGCCGTCACAGCCCATCGCATTAAAACATTCAGTAAGATTATCCTGCACAAGCAGCACAGACTGTGCCACGCCCATGCGGACAGAAGAATCAATAAAAGCCGAAGAAATCTCGCGCCGGCTTTCAAAAATCAAATTGTTATTCATGGCTTACAATATA
>CADBUT010000373.1 GCA_902797925.1 uncultured Spirochaetaceae bacterium | reverse complement strand
GCTTTTGACGCAGTAGGCGAGGCTGTACTTGACGCGGTAACACCTGAACGGCGCAAAACTTTAGACGCACAGCTTGAAATCTTTAAAGGTGAGATTGAGCTTGCAGAAAAATACGGTAAAAGTCTTGTAATTCATTGTGTGCGTGCTGTGCCCCTAATCTTTGAGCTTGCGCCAATGCTTAAAAAGCTTCCGGCTGTTGTTTTTCATGGCTGGGGCGGCACAGCGGCAGAAGCAGAGGCTCTATTGAAGCGCGGCATAAACTGCTTCTTTTCAATCGGAACACCGCTTTTAAACGGAAAAAAAAGCGCAGCCGCCTGTGCAGCCGCGCTTCCATTAGAGAGAATATTGTTTGAGACAGATTTTCCATACTGTAACGTAAAAGGCGTGCGCCTCAGTCAGCTTGAAACACTCAAGAATGTGTATGCTTCTGCAGCAAAAATACGCTCTTTCAATATGGAAGATTTAGCTGTTCAAGTTTACTGCAATTTTTCAAGAGCTTTCTTTAGCTCAGCTATAAATTCGTTATAGCGTCTGTCGATTTCTGGCAGAAGCGGAAGCGGATCGCCTTCGGCTTTGCCTCTGTAAATTGCCTCAGCCTGTGCGCAGATTTCCTGAAGCCGTTCGCCGCCGATTGTGGCGCTTGAACCTTTAAGACGGTGCACTTTTGAAGCAGCTGTATCATAGTCATGGGCATTTGTAAGCTTTTTCATTTCTTCAACGTCTATTCCGCCGTTTTTCATGAATTCTTCTATAAGCTCGCGGTAAAGCTCGGCGTCACCGCCCATCATTTCGAGTCCGTTTTCGAAGTTAAGTGTCTGTTTTTCCATAAAATTGAACCTCCCGATCCGTAAAAAGTACTCTCCATGCTTTTTTATTCTAGCCTATTTTTTCTATATTTGCTATAATTTTTATATGAAGCGAATTTTTATTTTTCTTTATGCAACTGTCATAGCAGCACTTTTGTTTTCGGTTTCATTGTTTACTCTGTCTTTTGGCATTGAAATGTGTGCTTTCCCGCTGATGCTTGTTTTTACGGCAATCTTTTCATTAGTAGCTTTATTAAGTCTGAAAAAACGGCCTTCTTTGCGGCTTGTTCTTGCAACTAGAAAATTCTGCGAATATGCGCCTTTTGTTGCAATTGTTGCTTTTGTATTGCGCCGCGCCGGTGTAAGTGATACAAGCTATACGCTTGATTTTATAAGTGTAGTTTTTTGGGTAATGCTTCTTGTGTTTTCGTGCTTTTCGGTTTTCTTCTTGAAAGAAAAACGGATGCCGTTCAAATTCAAGGAAAAAAAGCAGAAGCCTTCAGTTATTAAACGCATTTTCTTTGAACTTGCAGACTGGATTGATGCTTTTGTTCAGGCTGCGTTTATCGTTTCGTTTGTGAATGTATTTGTTTTTCAGCTTTATGCCATTCCGTCTGAATCGATGGTGCCGCAGTTTTTGATAGGCGACCGCGTGGCCGTGTTCAAGACTGCATCAGGCCCGACTTTTCCGCTGTCTAAGGTTGCATTGCCGCGTATTGTGTCTTATAAACGCGGTGACATCGTAGTTTTCAGAAACCCGCACTATGCTTCTGGCAGAAAATATGAGGTAAAGACGTTTGTAAACCAGCTTGTCTACATGCTTTCGTTTACAACAGTGAACCTTGCCTATGATGAATCAGGACAGATGCTTGCTGACCCGCTTGTAAAGCGCGTTACAGGCGTGCCGGGCGAGCAGCTTGTTATGGTTGACGGCGTGCTTTATGCAAGAACCGCTTCTGATCTCGATTTTAAGCCCGTGGAACTTGACGCTAAATTCGCCAAATATAATCTTAATGAGCTTGATTCTTCTTTGAAGAGAAAAGTACATGATTTTCCTATTTCAAATAATGATTTTAAATCGCTTTGTGAAGTAGAAGAAAAACGCAAGAATCTTGATATTGAAAGCGCAAAACTTGAGTGTCTGCGTATTGCCTCTCAGTTTAATATGCTGTGTACAGAGCTGGGCAGTTTCAAGCCGTTTCTGGTTGGTGACTGGCAGACTTTTCTTAGCGGCAAAGATTTATGGGTTTATTCGCTGTTCTCTAATATCGATAATCTGACACAGCGGCTTATGACGCAGGAAGGCGGAGTAATTTGGTTTAGTACCTTTATGACAGACTGGACTAAAAACTGTCCTTCGGGCAAAACACCGGTGGCAGATGATCCCTACGAAGATTCAATGTACCGCCTGAACATTCTGATGAAGCTTACAGCCGGAAGAATTGTGGTTCATAATGTTGAGACATACCTTAAGACAGGCAGTTTCAGCAATGATGACGATGAACGCCGCAAGTTAATGACTGATGCTCAGAATCTATATAAATATTCGCTTTTTAATGACAGCAGAAATATGCCGGTTTTTCCTGAAAACAAAGACGGAAGGCCTGCCTTTATTGAAAAGAACGAATACTTTATGATGGGCGACAACCGTTTCAACTCGCTTGATTTGCGCCATTCTTATGACCAGACTTTGATTCCTGTCTGTGAGGCAGACGCTTATTCGCTGAAATACTATTCAAGACTTGCACCGCAGACTGTAAATGCTTCACGTATTTTAGGCACAACAACCCTGCGCTTCTATCCGTTCAACCGCTTCGGGCTGACGCAGACAAAAGTAAAATAGGGCTTTTTTGCTGAAGAAGATGATTGCAAAATAAAAAGCCCCACCTGAAACTTCAGACGGGGCATAAGCCAAAAACTATTCAGCTTTTACTAAAATTGCGTCACTTTAACCATTAAATCATGATATAATATCTTCATGGCAAAAGCAAAAAAACAAGTCAGCTTTGAAGACGCTCTTTGGGGCGCTTGCGACAAGCTTCGCGGAACAGTAGAACCTGCTGAATATAAACACGTTGTACTTAGTCTTATCTTCTTAAAATTTGTTTTTGAAAACAGGAAAAATCGTTAAATTTTTCGAATCCGTGTGATAAAAAGAGGTTTTAAGTGGAAAAAAATCCATACGAAATAGATTTTGAAGAATACATCCGCGAAGAAAAAAAAAAAAAAAAGGAAAAAAGTATT
>CADBUT010000372.1 GCA_902797925.1 uncultured Spirochaetaceae bacterium | reverse complement strand
GCGCTCTGCGTATTGAACATGATTTCTGATACTTTGGTTGATAATTATAAAAGCTGCAATGCGGTTGTTCAAATTGTCAACGATTATCAAGATGAAGAGCAGATTCTGCTTGAAAAAGTGACTGAAATTGAAAAGCGGTTTGATTCTATAGAAGAAGTCTATCTTGTAGATGATAATTTCAAAATCATAAATTCATTTGACAATGAAAAAATTGACTTCGGTAAAGAATTTTCAGTTTCTCAAGCTAAAAAGGACTTGGAAAAGAACGGTGTTTTCAGAAATGAGTTTGATGAAGATGCTGAGAATTTGTTGATTATACCTAGCAATTTTAATATCAGCTCCTTGAACATTCATTCTATGCTGTTCAAGAAAAAAGTGCTTGATTCTGCAATAGAAGCAATAATTGAACCGTCTGCATGGTTTGCCATAAAAACTGAAACAGAAAATGTAAATGTTTGTATAAAAACGAATTATCCGGTTTTTCCGGGAACATATAATATGATGTGTCTTCTTGTGATAAGCCTTGCCGGTGCAATTTTAGGAACCGGCATTTATGAGCTTAAAAAGATTGTGGCTTTCATTATTGAGCAGCGCAAGGTCTACAAGCTTGTTTTTACAGACAATGTAACAGGCGGCAACAACAAGGAATATTTCATACGGAAATCGTCTAAATATATAAAGAGAAACCCGTGCTACGTGCTTGTTCAGCTGCGGCTTGAAAAATACCGCAATTACTGCACAGCTTATGGCGTAAAAGAAGGCGAAGAGCTTCTTGAAGATTTGTACAACGCGCTGAACGGAACTTTGACCATAAAAGAGCTTGTGGCGCATCTTGAAAAGGCAGATTTTGCGCTGCTGCTTGTTTCTGATACAGACGGAAAAATCGAGGAGCGTGTCGGCTCAATCTTGAACATGCTTGGCAATGTGCGCCAGAACCAGCACCTGCTTTTTTCGGTGGGCATCTGCCGTGTTGAGACGCGCCACGACGATGTTCAGAGTCTGCTTACGGCGGCCGGGCTTGCAATTACAAAGCGCACAGAATCGGCGAACAACATTGTCTGGTTTGATGCTTCAATGAAAGAGGAGCAAGTCTGGGAACGCCACATCGAAGACGACATGGAGAAAGCGCTTGAAAACCACGAGTTCAAAGTCTATCTTCAGCCGAAATATTCAACAAAAGAAGAGGTGCTCTCTGCCGCCGAAGCTTTGGTCAGGTGGGTTCACCCTGAACTTGGTTTTATAAGCCCCGGAAAGTTCATTCCGATTTTTGAGCGGAACGGCTTTATTCTAAAACTTGACGATTATATGCTTGACGAAGTTGCGAAGCAGCAGGCCAAATGGCGCGAAGAAGGCAAGAAGCTTGTGCCGATTTCGGTCAATGTTTCGCGGGCGCATTTTGCGCGCTATGACCTTGCCGAGCATATCTGCTCGATTGTTGATGCTTATCAAGTGCCGCACGAATTTATTGAGCTTGAGCTTACGGAAAGCGCTTTCTTTGATGACAAAACCATGCTGCTTGAGACTGTCAAAAAGCTGAAAAGCTTCGGCTTTAAGGTTTCGATGGACGATTTCGGCGCGGGCTATTCTTCGCTCAATTCGCTCAAAGAGCTGCCGCTCGACATAATCAAGCTTGACGCTGAATTCTTCAGAGGTGCAGACGACCTTGAGCGCTCAAACCTCATCGTCGGCGACACAATCTCTCTGGCGAAAAAGCTCGGTATGCAGATTGTGGCTGAAGGCATTGAAACGCGCGAGCAGGTTGATTTTCTTGCAAAGCAGAACTGCGACTTGATTCAGGGCTTTTATTTTGCCAAGCCGCTGCCCATAAACGAATTTGAAGAGCGCGCTTACGGCAAAACTGAATAGATATACTAGATTTCAAGTTCCATTCCTGAGTACATCTGCTGAACCTTGCCGCCGAGCTCTTCGTGCAGAATCTCGTAGGCGCGCTGCCCTGTGCAGTGTCCTGTAATTACGTGTTCTATACCAGTCTCAGCGACGCGCAGCGCGAAAGCGCGCACTGCATCTTCCGGCAGGCAGAACAGATGAAAGCCGCCGATGATTGCATAAAGTTTCTCGCCTGGAAATGCGGCTGCAGCTTCTTTTATAATGTTGTCTGC
>CADBUT010000371.1 GCA_902797925.1 uncultured Spirochaetaceae bacterium | reverse complement strand
CAGGTTCTTGCTTCAATGGAAAAAATCAACAGGATTGCAGACGAGACACGCAACAGCTCAAAGGAAATGCTTGCCGGAGCGGCTGAAATCGTGCGCGAAATGGAATCGCTGACGGAAGCCACAGGTCAGATAAACAATGCAATGGGCGAGATGCACGCAAGTTCGGACAAAATCCGCGAGCTTGCCCTTGACTCAAAGAACAAGTCTGTTGAGAATGCCGACAGCGTAACAATTCTTAAGAACGAAGTCGACAAGTTCAAGCTCTAGCGCGGTACAGAATGCGCTCAGTTTGGGCGCACGTACTTAAAGCCGGTGTACGGAAGCCATATTCCGCTGTTTTCGAATGTTACGCTCTCTGAGAGTGCGGCATGAAACATTGAATGGCGGTACTGCCCCAGAATAAGCGCAAGCTTTGTGTGCGGGCAGTTTTCGGGCTTTTGTGCAAGGTCAGCATCGGTAAGGCTGTCGAGGTACAGCCTTATTTTCTGTTTTACATATTCAAAATATGCAGCAAGCGTTTCTCTCGGAACTACAAAACTGTCGTCCGGGATAAAGCCCTCGCGGCTTTCTGAAATTATGCTGTAGTTTTCGTCAATTCCGCCAGCCTGTTCAGCATTGTAACTGTATACAAACGGGTTTATAAAATATCTGTCCATCGAATGAATCATGTGAAACAGGTAACGCGAATTATTCACGTTATCAAGCTGACTTGAAAGGTCTGCGCCGCTTATCTGGTCATCAATATTCTTAAAAAGAATTTCAGTCTGCTGTTTTATTATTTCTACAAGCGGGTTAGGCGCTGCACTGATTTTCCGCGCATAAACCTTAGTTTCTCCGCCATAAAGAGTTTTTGCCTTAAAAAGAAAATTAAAGCCGTATTTTTCGTAAAGTCCGTTCTCTTCTGATGAAACAAAAATTTGCTCTGCATCAGGGTATCGCGCTGAGACTTGAGAAATGCAGTGTTCTATAAGCCTGCCTGCAAGGCGCTTACCGCGGTATTCTGGAAAAGTGAACAAAAAGCCAATCCAGGGCTTTAATGCCGGTGCGTCAATTTCGTCTTTGTCGCAGAAAGTGACAAACGAAGCAATGCGCGGCAGACTGTTTTTGCTACTGCTTTCTTCGTCCAGCATAAGATAAAGCGCGCCGTTTCCAAGTTTTTCGTTAAAAGTGCCTTCTTTTAAGAGCCCTGTCAAATATGGAATTGCGTGCCACAAATTTTCTGCATTTTCAAGCTGCTCAAGAATATCGTCCTTGTGCTCATATTCAAAAAAATTAACGGTTTTCATGCCGCCATTTTACATAAAGCCGGCATAATTGTATACCACGCAGAAGGTTTGCTATTTTTGGCGCTTGCAAGTATAATAAGCGCATTATGAATAGCGTTTCAAAAAAGATTGTCTGTGTTTTATGTACTTTAATCGTTTCTGGCGGTTTGTTTGTTTCGGCTTTTGCTTCTAAAGAAAAGGCTGCCAAGCCTGAATCGATTAATATGGCTGTGCTTAACGGGCCGAGCGGAATGTGCTTTGCTTATCTTTTTGAGAATGTTCCGGCCATAAACGCCACAAGCATTTCTTACGAAGTTTGCGCAAGCCCAGATGTGCTTATCCCGAAAATGCTGAAAGGCGAAATTGATATCGGCATTTTGCCGCCGAATGCCGCCGCAAAGATTTATGCAAAGCAGCCCGATTCGATTGTGCTTGCAGGTGTGAGCGGTTTGGGTATGCTCAACCTTGTTTCAACAGACAAATCAATAAAATCGCTTGAAGACCTTAAAGGAAAAACTGTTTTTGTTGCAGGGCAGGGCTCAACGCCGGAATATGTTTTCCGCGCCGTGCTTGAGAAAAACGGCTATGAAACTGGCGGTGCAGCCGGTGCGGTAAAGCTTGATTTCAGCATTCCGGCAAGCGAAATGGCAGCCGCCATTGCTTCTGGTAAAATCGTATACGCTGTAATGCCAGAACCTTTCGCAACTGTGGCAACCTCAAAAGGCAATTGCTTCCGCGCTTTGAATTTGCAGGAATTATGGCAGAAAAGCTTCGGCAAGGAAACTTTTCCAATGACGGCGATTGTGGTGCGCAAAGAATTTGCAGCCAAATACCCGGAAACTGTGCGCGCCTTTTTGCACGAAGCAGAAAAAGCAATCGGCTGGACGGAGCAGAACCCAAAAGATGCCGCCGCCCTTGTTGAAAAGCACACGCTCGGCTTAAAAGCCGCAATTGCAGAAAAAGCGATACCGAACTGCGCGTTCAGCTATATGCCGGCAAAAAAAGCGCGGCCGGTGATTGAAGAGCTTCTCAATGTGTTCTTGAATTATGCGCCTGAATCTGTCGGCGGCAAGCTGCCGGATAATCAGTTTTATTTTGAATAAGCTTGGAAAAGCGGAAAATGCGGCACAAAGTTCTTGTTTGTATTTCAATAGCCTTGTTCTTTGCGGTGTGGCACATAGCCGCCGTGCTTATGGCCGCGCCTCTTGTGCTGCCCGAACCTTCCGCAGTTTTTTTGCGCATAGCTGAACTGCTGCCGCAAAAAGCTTTTCAGCAGGCGGTTCTTTCAACTTTGGCACGCGCCGCAAAAGCATTTGCAATTTCGATGTGCCTTTCGCTTTTTTTGGGTGTTCTCATCGGCGCAAGCGAAAATTTTGCAAGCCTGCTGCGCTTTCCGCTTTCGGTTATAAAAGCAACGCCCGTTGTTTCGATAATCCTTGTTGCGCTTTTCTGGTTCAAAAGTTCTGCAGTGCCTGTCTTTGTTTCGGTCTTGATGACGCTGCCAGTCTTAACTGAAACGATTGCAGCCGGAATTAAGAGCACAGACCGCAAGCTTCTTGCAATGTCTGATGCCTACTGCTTTTCGCTTAAGCAAAAGCTGCTTTTTGTCTATGTGCCGTCTGTGCTGCCTTACTTTTTTTCAGGCATGTTAAGCTCGCTCGGTCTCACGTGGAAAGTCGTTGTAGCCGGTGAAATCTTGAGCCTGCCTAAAAACTCTGTCGGCATGGCGCTGCAGGCGGCGAAAGTGCACCTTGAAACAGCTGATGTTTTCGCATGGACTGTCACCGTTATTGCGCTGAGTTATATTTGCGAGCTTGTTTTCAGCTGCTACATCAAGAAAGCAAAGAAACGCTTTCAGCCGGAGTCTCTGAATGGATAAAGCTGAAAAATCTGTTTTAAGCGGCTCAAGCAACTTGAGCAAGGCCGTTGAAGTTGAGAATCTCACCGTAATACGCGGAAAAAAAACAATTTATAAAGATTTTTCTATAACGTTTCAAGCCGGAACTGTGAATGCGCTTCTTGCGCCGAGCGGCGCGGGCAAAACGACTCTGCTTGACTGCATAGCCTCTCTGCTTGAGCCGCAGTCTGGCACTATAAAGATTGGTGGCAAAAGCATAAAAGAGTTCAAAAGCAAGAACAGGCATGGCGAAATCTATGCAGCCTATCTTTTTCAAGAGCCGCGCCTTTTGCCGTGGTGCACTGTTTTGCGCAACTGCACATTGCCTTTGGAAAACTCAATGACGAAAGCTGAAGCCACGGCGCGCGCCAAGACTTTTTTGTGCGAGGCAGGCTTGCAAGACAAGATTGATGAATTTCCGCCGAACCTTTCTGGCGGAGAGCGTCAGCGCGCCGCAATTGCGCGTTCTTTTGCCATAAAAGCGCCGGTTCTGCTTATGGACGAAGCTTTTCAGTCTCAAGATATTATGCTTAAAGAACAGCTGATGCAGCTTTTGAAAAAGCTGCTTGAAACAGAGCGGCGCACCGTAGTTTTTGTGACGCACGACATAATGGAAGCAATTCAGATGGCAGACAGAATAATCATCTTGAAGCCTGTCTCGCCGGAAGATTCAACGCTGCACATTGCGCTTGACGCTCAGACAAAAGACTTTGAAAGCATCGCTTTGCGTGATAAAATACTGGAAACGTTTGCCGCAAGCTAAACCGCGCGGCCTTTGGAGAAAAAATGACAACGATTTATTTTGTAAGGCATTGCCAGCCTGATTTTACTAACAACCCTGCTGACAGAGTAAGACCGCTTTCGGCAGAAGGGCAAAAAGACTCTTTTACCGTGATGAAATTCCTCAAAGACAAAAAGAT
>CADBUT010000370.1 GCA_902797925.1 uncultured Spirochaetaceae bacterium | reverse complement strand
ACAATGCCTGAAATGCAATTATACGGCTTTTTCTTCTGGCCACAGAAACTCCCTACCAGGTAAGTAACTTATCAAGAGCTGCGCCTGATTTTTCCATTTTGTAGTTTGCAGGAACTCTCAGCTCTTTTGTAAGATCTGCAAGAGCATTCTGGAAAATCATATTACGTTTTTCTTCGATAAGATTTCCTTTTACATACTCATAAATTGTTACAGCCTGACCAGGTGTTACAGGATCACTCAAAGTCAACATTTTAGCATCATATTTATCAAGAATTATATAGAACTGATAATCTGTTTCATTCTCAGAAACTTCAGAAACAAAGCCCTTTGAATTCTTGAACATGTCTAATAATGTAGCATAATCAATTCCAAGCTGTGCAGCTGCAGAAGAAATTTTACTTATATAAAACGGAGCACAAGTGAATTTTTTAGAAGATTCCATCTGTTTTGTCATAGAATCTGTAGTCAGTTTCTTAGCTTTATAATCATTATATAAAGAAGTACATAAAGCTTTTGCAGCAGAAGGGTCTCCTTTTTTTGGAACAACTACAACAAAAAGCTTCATCGTATCACTCTGAACAAATGCTGATTTATTGATTTCATACGCATTACGAACTTCAGCATCAGAAACTGTAGCACCTTCAATCTCTTTCTGCTTGAGAGATACAACATAACGCTGTGCAATAAGCTGATTCTTCAAAAAAGCCTTGTACTCATTAACAGTCATTCCCATCTGTTCTTTCATGTACTGGTCAAATGATTTTGATAATTCTGACTGAACCAATTCACCGAATTCTTTTTCAGTAACTTCTCTACCAGCCATATTTGAAAGCATCCCAGTAAAATACTGATCAAGCTCAGAATCTGTAACAGTGACTCCGCTCTTTATTGCTTTCTGAACAACTAGACGTTCATCAATCATTGTATCAAGAATTTCTTTTTTCTGGTCAAGTGTAAAACTACTAAGACCAGACTGTTTCTGGTAAACATCAACACGCGCTTTCAACTGACCAAGTGTAATTGTTTCAGATTTGTTTACTTTAATTGTTGCCAGAGCCTGCAAATTGTTCTGTGCGAAAACAGCACACGCTGTTGCAACAAGAAAAACAAAAAACAAAATATTTCTTTTCATGAAAAAACCTCTTTTATTCTTCAAAAAAAGCAGAACTTACTATAATTGTGCAAGATTGCTTTAAAAATAACAAAACAAGAAAACAAAAGTTACAAAAAAATCTGAAACTTTTATTTCCATTTTAATAACCTGCAAACTGCAAGTACGCTTTATTTCAAAACAGCCTTAATTCTGCGGACACCCGCTGATGAAGACTGTTCCTTCGTTATAACGAATGTACCAAGGGTTCCGGTATTTTCAACATGAGGACCGCCACAGACCTCTTTAGAAAAATCACCGATTGTATAAACCTTTACATTCGATTCATATTTCTCGCCAAAGAGAGCAGTTGCGCCGCTCTTTTTAGCATCATCTAAACTCATAATCTCCATTTTGACCGGAAGGTTACGTTTTATCTGCTCATTTACGATATTTTCTACCTGCTTAATCTCTTCTTTCGTCATTGGTGCAGGATGAGAAAAATCAAAGCGCATACGCTCTTCTGTAATATTAGAGCCTTTCTGTGCAACATGCGGACCGAGCACCTGACGCAGCGCAGCCTGCAGGAGATGTGTTGCAGTATGATATTTTGTCGTAATCTCAGAACGCTCTGCAAGACCGCCCTTGAAAGTGCCTGCACTCTGTGTTCTTGAAAGTTCCTGATGCTTTCTTTCTGCTTCTTTGAAGCCTTCAACATCAACTGTAAAACCGTTTTCTGCTCCAAGTTCCTGTGTAAGCTCCAGAGGGAAGCCGAATGTATCATAAAGCCTGAACGCAACTTTGCCGGAAATCTCTTTTTTCGGGTTCTTCATCAAGTTAGGCAGAAGTTTCTGGAATTCAGCTTCACCCTTCTTCAAAGTATCGCGGAATTTGTTTTCTTCTGCTGTAAGCTCTT
>CADBUT010000369.1 GCA_902797925.1 uncultured Spirochaetaceae bacterium | reverse complement strand
CACGACGGCAGCATTTCGTATGTTCCGCTTAAAGGCGAAGTTCAGTTTGTGAATGTGACTTTCGGCTACGAAAAAGAAAAGACTGTTCTGCACGAAATTACGATGACCGCACAGCCCGGGCAGAAAATTGCGCTTGTCGGCTCAACCGGTTCAGGCAAAACCACGATAACGAACCTTATCAACAGGTTTTATGACGCTTCCACAGATTATGAAGGCGGCTCAAAAATCCGCTTTGACGGCATAAACATCAACAAGATTAAGAAAGCTGATTTGCGCCGTTCTCTCGGCATGGTTCTGCAAGACACGCACCTGTTCACAGGTTCTGTCGCAGACAACATAAGGTTCGGCAAGCTTGATGCTTCGCTGACGGAAGTTGAGGCTGCCGCGAAGCTTGCGAATGCTGATTATTTCATCAGGCACTTGCACCAGGGCTACGACACTGTGATTACCGGCGACGGCGAAAGCTTGAGCCAGGGGCAGCGGCAGCTGCTTGCAATTGCGCGTGCGGCTGTTGCAAATCCGCCCGTGCTTATTCTTGACGAAGCCACAAGCTCGATTGATACGCGCACCGAAGCGCTTATCGCAAAGGGCATGGACAGTCTGATGCAGGGGCGCACGGTCTTTGTTATTGCGCACCGGCTTTCTACCGTGCGCAACGCCGACAAGATTGTAGTGCTTGAGCACGGCAGAATAATTGAAAGCGGCAGCCACGATGAGCTTATCGCACAGAAGGGCAGATATTATCAGCTTTACACAGGCTCTTTCGCTGCCTCTTGAGATTAAACGGCTGTCATTGCCGTGCGTGACACGGCAATCTATAAGTGCTCATAAAACAAGCATATAGATATTCGGGTCAAGCCCGAATATGACAAAATGAGGATTTTCTGACAGATGAATTTAGTTTCAATAGATAATGTTTCAAAAAACGTGAAAGAAGTGCCTTTGTTTACCGGCGTAAGCTTCGGCATAGATTCAGGCGAAAAAATCGGTTTTGTCGGGCCGAACGGTTCGGGTAAGTCTACGTTTTTGCGCCTGCTTTTGGGCGATATTCCGCCCGACACAGGCACAATTTCAATTAACAAAAGCGCAACCGTGAGCGTGCTTGAGCAGCGCCCTGTTTTTGATGAAGCCGACACGCTTAAGTCTTTTCTATATAAAGGCAGAGACCCTGTGCTTGCGCTCATCGGCGAATATTCTGAATGCTTGAAGCAAGTTTCGGCCAAAGATAAAGTGAACGAAAGCTTGCAGAAAAAGCTTGAAACGCTTATGCACCGCATGGAAGAAAAAAACGCCTTCGCGATTGAGCATACTTACGAGTCTTTTTTGACAGAGCTTGGCGTTTGCAATGTTGAGCGCGGTCTTGAACAGCAGATGAAAACGATGTCGGGCGGCATGGTCAAAAAAGCGGCACTTGCGCGTCTTTTTGCGGCCAATTCAAACTTGCTGTTTCTTGATGAACCGACAAACCATCTTGATATTGAAACTATTGAATGGCTTGAAAAGCATCTTTCTAGCTTTCAAGGCAGTTTTGTGCTTGTTACGCACGACCGCTATTTTCTTGATTCAGTCTGCAACGTGATGCTTGATATTGACCGGCGCAAAATCAATAAGTACGAGGGCAATTTCTCGACTTATCTGCAACGCCGCAAGGAACGGGCTGAAGAAGAGGCGCGCCACGACGCAAAGCGCGAATCTATTCTTGCGGTGGAACTTGAATGGCTCAAGCGCGGCCCGAAAGCGCGCTCTACGAAAGACAACCACAGAAAGGCTCGCATCGAGGCTATGCTTGCCGAGCGGCATGAACAGCAGGAATCAATGGAAGGTTTTTCAGTGCAGGGCAAAAGGCTTGGCGGCAAGGTGCTCAAACTTGAGGGCATAACGAAAAGCTATGACGGCAAGACTGTAATTGCGCCGTTCTCTTATGAATTTACGAAAGGCGAGCGCATCGGCATTATCGGCCCGAACGGTTCGGGTAAGTCTACGTTTCTTGACCTTGTGAGCGCGCGCATTCAGCCAGACGGCGGCGAAATCGATTGCAGTGTGAACACCGCTTTCGGCTATTTTGACCAGAATACAAAATTTGTTGACCGCAATCTTACCGTGCTTGAATATATGCGCGGCCGCCGTCAGCATGTGAATCTCAAAGACGGCACGACTTGTTCAATCGAACAGTTCCTTGAAAAGTTTTTGTTCCCGCGCGAGATGTTCAACCAGCAGCTTTCTTATCTTTCCGGCGGCGAGCTTCGGCGGCTTCAGCTTATTCAGATTCTGGCAGATTCACCGAATTTCTTGCTTTTTGATGAGCCGACCAACGACTTTGACATTGAGACAATCAGCCTGCTTGAAGATTTTCTGAAAGATTTTGGCGGCTGCATTCTGGCGGTTTCGCACGACAGGGCGTTCCTCGACAATGTTACGGATTTTCTGTTTGTTTTTGACGGCAAGGGCAGCATAAGCTATTTTGCCGGCGGCTACGCAGATTACCGCAATTATATAGAAGAAACTGAAAAATCAAAGGCGCAAAGCTCTGTGCAGCCGCAGAAAAAGCAGCCGGAAGAAACAGACGCGCAAAACGCTTCTCAAAAAGAAAAACCGAAAAAGCTGACATATAAAGAGAAAATCGAATTTGACGGCTTGCTCGATGAAATTGCCGCTCTTGAAGAAGAAAAGGCGCAGCTTGAAGCTTTGTTTGCAAGTGCAGAAT
>CADBUT010000368.1 GCA_902797925.1 uncultured Spirochaetaceae bacterium | reverse complement strand
TCTTTGACTTTCGTGCAAAATCATATACAATGATAGACATGCCGGACATAAAAGATTCTGCAAGCACTGAAGAATACAAAAAAGAATTGTATTCAGACAAAGACAATATGCTTCTCTTGGCGAAAGTTATTTCGCTTACGATGTTCTTGCTTGGCGTTATACTGGCAATAACCACTGCCATCGAGGGCAACAAAGCCATGTTTGTTGTCAGCCTCATATACGGGCCGCTCTTTCTGCTGTCGTTCATCGTTACAGTAATAACCCAAAATGAGCGTTTCTTTCTTATAGTGGCATATGTCCTCAGCTTTTGCATGGAATTTGTGTTCCTCATAACCGGCGGTCATGAAGGCTTCGGTATCCTTTGGATGTGCATCATAACATTCTTTACGTTTTTTACGAACGACAAGCGCGTCTTTTTCGTTACAAATGCGTTCTATTTGCTTTTCATAATAATTGGATTCTGGACACCGCTCTCGCGCTTCTGCTATCAATATTCAGAAACGATGCGCATACGCTTTCCGTTGCTGTATATGATTGAATTCATTTTTGCGAGCATAATCAAAATACAGATTTCAAGAACGGAGCATAACAGGAATATCCTTTTCGACAATCTGATAAAGCTTCAGAGCAGCCTTCAGCAGCAGGTTGAAGAAAGGACAAAAGAGCTTGAAGGGGAAAGGAACAACTCGCAAAGGCTTCTTATTGAAGTTACACAAGCCCTTGCCACAACTATAGATGCCAAAGACACGTATACGAGCGGTCATTCGCGCCGTGTCGCCGAATATTCCAAGAAAATTGCAGAACTGCTTGGAAAAGACAAGAAAACACAGGAAGAACTATATTTCATCGCGCTTCTGCATGATATCGGAAAAATCGGAATCCCTGATGAAATCATCAACAAGAAAGACGGCCTGACGGCTGAAGAGTATGACGTAGTAAAGCTGCATCCCGAAATCGGCTACAAGATTCTTAAGAACATAACCGCCATGCCTAATCTGGAAGTAGGCGTGCGTTGGCATCATGAACGCATGGACGGTAAAGGCTATCCCGACGGGCTTCGCGGCGATGAAATCCCTGAATATGCAAGAATCATAAGCGTTGCCGATGCCTACGATGCAATGACTTCAAACCGAAGCTACCGCGGCTCTTTGCCGCAGTCTGTTGTCCGAAGCGAATTTGTGAAATGTTCTGGAACTCAGTTTGCACCGGAAATTGCAGAAAAGATGATTGAAATTATAGATTCTGATACAGAATACTCTCTCCGCGAGCAATTGTAGCGTGAAAGGCTGCCGCACCGTTCAAAAATTCGATAAATTTAATAACAGGATAATTTATGAATACTTTTGAAATTTATTTGAAAGTTTTTGACAAAATGAATGAATTATATTTCTCTAATAGAGAAAAATATGATAACTTCGGTATTTTACTAGGTCAAATGAGTCCATATATTTTTTCTAATTCATATAGCGCAGACCCAGCTTGGTTTGTTGATTTTTCAAAAAATTTAGAATCAAAAAATAAGAAGAATCCAACTGTTCGCGATGGTTTGGATGTAATTTATGAAATGATATTGGATTATAACAATGAATCTTATAATATTAAGAATTTTGTAGATGATTATTACAAACTGTATGAATTATAACCGACTAACTGCTTTTGAATGGTTTATATCGTCAAGCCACCGTTTTTGCCGGTGGCTTTTGATTGAATAAGCTAGAACTTAACGGTTTTTGGTGCGCCGCCGAGACTTGAAAAAGTAGCTGTAGCATTTTTAAAGTAGAGAACCTGAGAGTTGCTGTCGTTTTCGTTATACATGCTGCGAAGTTGAGGGTAATTGTCGAGCATGTGTTTTTTGGCTTCAACTCTGTCGTCGTTTACAAGCTCGCCTGCAAGCCGGAGCCATACACCGGTTGCACCGTCAAAGCAGCTCAGTTCAACCTTTGGGTTTACTCCAATCTGCTTTGAAACAGGCTTTGATTTGCCGGTCTGAATGTAGAGCTTGTCCTCAAAAATGTCTATTGTTCCGAATGGACGTACTCTCGGCTGGTCGCCTTCAACTGTTGCAAGATAATAAGTTCCGCATTTTTTAATAAAATCAAATACTTCTTTCATGTTTTCCTCCATGAAAAAGTCAAGAAGATTGTTTCAACAATCGATTGACTTTTTAAGCCACTTCGCAATGTAATGAGAAGTGGCAGTGAATAAGCAAGTTTGCAACGCAAACTTGTAGGATAAAAAGCCGACGACATTTTAGACGGCTTTTTATCCTAACTCCTTGTGCTCTATTATATCACAAATCTACTGACTTTATAGGAAAAAATGTGCATTTTTTTGCGTGTAACTAATTCTTAGCTCACAGGTCTATTGAAAAAAAATCTTATAAACAGCATTATTAGCCTATGCAAATTAAACTTGAGAATTTAAATAAATCTTATGATTCTGTAGACAACGGACAGAAGCAGGTAATTCATGCTGTTGACGGCGTTTCTCTCGATATTCCGGAGAATACTGTTTTCGGTATAATCGGAAAAAGCGGTGCGGGCAAAAGTTCGCTTGTACGGCTTGTAAGTATGCTTGAAAAACCGGATTCCGGCAAAGTCTTTTACGGCGATAAACGTGTGGACAATCTGCCGAAAAAAGAACTGATTGCCGAGCGTCGGAAAATCGGCATGATTTTTCAGAATTTCAATCTTTTCTCTTCGCGTACAGCCGGAAAAAACGTGGCTTATCCGCTTGAGATTGCCGGTGTTCCAAAAGAAAAAATTGCTGCCAAAGTCAAAGAAATGCTTGCACTTGTCGGGCTTAGCGACCGCGAGAACGCACCGATAAGCACTTTGAGCGGCGGTCAGAAGCAGCGCGTTGCAATTGCGCGCGCTCTTGCTGCAGAGCCGGAAATCCTTTTCTGTGACGAAGCTACGAGTGCGCTTGATCCGAACACAACGCAGCAGATTCTAAGCCTTATAAAAGAGATTCAGCAGAAGATGAACCTCACTGTTGTTATGATTACACACCAGATGGAAGTTGTGCGCGACGCCTGCGAAAGTGTTGCCGTAATTGAGAACGGCCG
>CADBUT010000367.1 GCA_902797925.1 uncultured Spirochaetaceae bacterium | reverse complement strand
TTACCATGCAAAAACATTACCAGAAAACACTTATTTATGGAAGATAGCGGATTTGTGCAGCATAAAAAACTTTGAAAGCTTTTACAGCGGAACTATTTATGATATACTTGCTTTATCATGAAGACATTGATTCTTGCCGGCGGAATGGGCACGCGGCTTGGCGAAGAGACAAAGCTTATCCCGAAGCCGATGGTCGAAATCGGCGGATACCCGATTCTCTGGCACATAATGAAAGTTTACAGCTTCTACGGCTATAACGATTTTGTAATCCTTACAGGTTACAAAGGTCATGTAATAAAAGATTATTTTCTGAATTATTATAACCGCTACAGCGACATGACGATTGACATGGCGAACAATGATGTGCAGATTCACAAAATGCGCAGCGAGCCGTGGAAGGTCACGATGCTTTATACAGGACCTGAAACCATGACAGCCGGCAGAATCGCAAGGGCAAAGAGTTATATCGGCGGCGAGCCTTTTATGCTTACATACGGTGACGGTGTTGCTGATGTGAACATCGGGAAGCTTGTGGATTCACATGCAAGAGCTGGAAAGCTTGTCACGCTTACGGCTGTAAAGCCCGAAGGACGTTTCGGCGCGCTTGAGATTCAGCCGGACGGCACGATAAGCCAGTTTCAGGAAAAGCCGAGCGACTCTTGGATTAACGGCGGCTTTTTCGTCTGCGAAAACAAGGCACTCGATTATATTCCCGAAGATTCGGTCAATGTCATGTGGGAACGCGAGCCATTGCAGGGCATTGCGAAAGCGGGGCAGCTTCACGCCTATAAGCACGAAGGTTTCTGGCATCCGATGGATATGCTCAAAGACAAGGAAGATCTGGAAAAGCTCTGGAAGACGGAACATGCACCATGGGATGTATGGGGTCATTTCAAGAAGTAATTAGGAGTCTGTCATTCCGAACCTGTTTCGGAATCTATTTCAAATATGAACGAGCTATTATCATTTTATAAAGGAAAAAAAGTTTTTCTCACGGGGCACACCGGCTTTAAAGGAACATGGCTCAGCCGAATTCTGATTCTTGCAGGTGCTGAAGTTACAGGCTATTCACTTGAGCCGCCGACAAAGCCGAGCCTCTTCAAGCAGACAGGCACTGCCGGTCAGATGAATTCAATTATTGGTGATATACGCGACGGCGAAAAGCTGAAAGCAGCAATGCTTGCGGCAAAGCATGATATAGTGTTGCACCTTGCGGCGCAGCCGATTGTGCGCACACGCTACAAAGATCCTGTAGGCACTTACGCAACCAACGTTATGGGCACAGTGAACATGCTTGAAGCGGTTCACACCTGTGCTTCTGTCCTTTCTTTTGTGAACGTTACCACTGACAAGGTTTATCTTAACAGGGAATGGACGTGGGGTTACCGCGAAAATGAAGAGCTTTGCGGCTTTGACCCGTACTCAAACAGCAAGTCATGCTCTGAGCTTGTTACATACAGCTACCGCAATTCATTTTTTGCCGGTGCAGACGCGCCTGCAATTTCAACCGCAAGGAGCGGCAATGTAATCGGTGGCGGCGACTATGCAATAGACAGAATTATCCCCGACTGCATACGCGCCGTTGAAAGCGGCAGTGCAATCGTTTTGCGCAACCCGAACAGCACGCGCCCTTATCAGCATGTGCTTGAATGCTTGCGCGGCTATCTGATGCTTGCAAAGGCTCAATATGAAGACAAGACGCTTGCAGGCGCGTATAACTTCGGGCCGGACGATGAAAGCTGTGTAACGACAGGCGGGCTTGCAGACTTGTTCTGCGAAAACTGGGGCAGCGGCGCGAACTGGAAAAACGTGAGCGAAGCAAATGCACCGCACGAGGCAAATTTCTTGAAGCTTGACTGCTCAAAGTCAAAGAGCGTGCTAGGCTGGCACCCAAAGTGGGGCATCCGCGATGCGATGCAAAAAATTGTGGAATGGGAAAAAGCCGTGCAGGGCGGAACTTCCGCTGCAGAAATTACCGACAAGCAGATTAAGGAATACTTTGGAGTATAGATTATGAATGAAAATGGATTTTCACAAATTGAAAATATTAATTTTATATTAGAAGGGATAAAAAAAGGTGCATATAACCTTTATCTTGGCGCTGGTGCATCGCATAAATGTAAAAATCAGTATAATAAAGATTTTCCTTTAGGAGAAGAGTTAAAAAAAATCATATCAGAAAGATATTCAAAATCTGCTCGATCCTTATTTCAATTAGCAACTTTGATAACAGAAAAAGAACTTAATGATATTTTACAAGAACAATTCAATACGAATACGTCGAATTTAAGTTTAGCAATTAAGTCGCTTCCTAAATATGTCTGGAAAAGAGTTTTTACACTAAATGTTGATAACTCAATAGAAAAATCTTATTTGTCAGAGAATGCAAAACAGGAGTTAATATCAAATAATTTTAAAGATACATTTTATATGGAATCCGAATTACAAAAACTTCAGATAATACATTTGCATGGTTTTATTGAAAAACCTGAAGATGGTTATATTTTTAACGCGAAAGAGTATATACAAAACATAAAAGGAAATAATACCTGGATGACTGTTTTTTCTGATTTGTTTAAATCAGAGTGCTTTATTATGTCAGGATTATCTTTTAATGAAGAAGATGTTGATTACTATTTATCTTATCGTTCAAATTTTACACAGAAACCTGATTTATATCCTTCAATCTTAATAGAACCGTTTCCTGATGATTATACGATTGAGATGTGTAAAACTCATGGGCTGAAATTGGTACAAGCTACTTTTGATGAGTTTATGCAATTCTTGAATAATAAGCTTCCTAGAGTTCCGTCTGTATATGATTTAGTAAATATAGAAGAAGATGTCTTAGGAAAAGTTGACGAGCGAGAAAAATTTTTGTTTTTTAGTGAATTTGAAATGATAAAAAACACTTCATACAAAACAAGCGGAATGTCTTCGTTTGATTATGGTTTTGAACCAGAAATGAAAGATATCCTTTCAAACAAAGATATCCACAGAGAGATTACGGATACGATAGTTAACCGAATTATTGGGCGTAAGAAAAGGAAATGCGGAGATTTAATATTCTTGAGTGGTAAATACTTAAATGGAAAAACGACAACTGCTTTACGTGTTTTAAGCTATTTTACAAATCAAGATTTCTATGTATTTAGGCTTAAATCTTTACGGGGGTTTTCTGTCGATAACACGATAAAGTGCATAAAGTCATTGAATAAAGATTGTTTAATTTATATTGATAACTTAGCAGAATATATTCATCAAGTGAATGATATTATCATGAAATGCCCATCAGTTGTTATTCTTGGTACAGAACGAGAATACAGAATTGAACACATAAAAAAAATTCTAGTTGATTTCGTACAAGTATATAACTGTGATAATGTTTCGTTTGAAGAAACTAAAATGCTTGTACAAAAATATCTTTCATTAGGACATGTTAGAAATACCAAATTGTTTCAAAATAATGATATTTTGTACAAACATACAATAGGTGAACAAGTTTGTTTGATTCTTGATTCATATGATCCAATTCAAAAGAAAATTCCAGATTTTTTCAAAACGGATGAGCAAAAAAAAGATTTAGAAGCTTTGTTGTTAATTGCTATATGTTGTTACTGTTATAAACTTGGTGTTAATTACTTTTTAATAAGAAGCATTCTTCCAAAATCCTATAATTTTAATGCTTTATTCAAAACTAATTCTCAATTTAAGCTTGAATTTAATCAAGACGATAGAGATTATGTTTTGCCGCGGAATAAACTTTATTTCAGGCAATTAATTGAATATTATTTAAAAACTGACAGAACCATGGTTGAAAAGTGTTATATACAAATTGTGAAAAAGATTTCTCCGTTTGTAAATCGAAAAACAATAATGATGCATACCCCCGAATCAAAATTGCTTGCACGAATGCTGGATGTTGATAAAAATGTAAAACACTTCTTCTTAGAAGATATCCAAAAATTTATGGAAGATATAAAACCTGTGTGTGAATGGAATTCTAGATATTGGGAACAATGGGCTTTAAGTCTTATTAAAACCGATATAGATACAGCTGTTAGTTATGCAAAAACAGCAGTTACCTTAGAGAATCACCCTTATCCATTAACAACTTTAGGAAAGATTTTATTCCAAAAAATGAATCAATCATCGCTATCAGAAAAACCTATTTATTGTACTAATGCATTGAGTGAATGCTTATTTGCAATGAAAGAGGAAAGCAAGAGAAGAATGGAAAGCATACATCCTGTTTTAACTATAATAACAGGTCTCAATCTATATATGAAAACCTTTCCTGAAAATGAAAATTTGCCTTCTGATTTATGTCGTAATGTTTATTCTGCTTTAGATACTTATGAACAGGATATCAGTCTATCAAAAACAGAAAAAGAAAGTCTCGCTAAAATTAAAGAGTATTTATTATAAGAAATGCTTAGGAGCATAGGATGTTTGAAAACAAGACAAAAGAAGAAGCTCAAAAGGAAATCTTGGAGAGCGTAAAAGAATATTACAAGAAATTCATGCAGAAGCCTGAATACAAGGACGGCGACCGCATTGCTTATGCAAG
>CADBUT010000366.1 GCA_902797925.1 uncultured Spirochaetaceae bacterium | reverse complement strand
TCATCAAGTTAGGCAGAAGTTTCTGGAATTCAGCTTCACCCTTCTTCAAAGTATCGCGGAATTTGTTTTCTTCTGCTGTAAGCTCTTAGAAAAGCTTTTCTTTGTTTTCTTCAAGTTCAGAATAAGCACATTTGAAGTTATCGATAACAGCTTCAGCAATTTCTGCTAAGAATGCGCGGTCAATTCCGAGCTTCATGCCGTGACGCACAGCGCGTCTGATAAGACGACGGAGAACATAGCCAGCACCGACATTGCTCGGTGAAACGCCTTTCTGATCTCCAAGAATGAACACGGCAGAACGAGAATGGTCTGCAATGATGCGCACGCTCTTGTCTTTTTCTGCATCAGTGCCGTAAGTATAGTTTGAAAGCTTTTCGATTGTATCGATAATCGGCTTGAACACTTCTGTCAAATAAACAGAAGTCTTGCCCTGAAGAATACAGTTTGTGCGCTCAAGACCCATGCCTGTGTCTACGTTCTGCTTTGGCAGCGGAACGAGTGTTTTTTCATCTATGCGGTTATACTGCATGAAAACATTATTCCAGATTTCCATCCAGTTTTCGGGGTCGTTACCTTTGTTTGAATTTTCAGGAGGAAGCCCTTCACCAACCCAATAGAAAATCTCAGTATCAGGACCGCACGGACCTGTAGGACCAGCTGCCCACCAGTTGTCGCTTGCAGGAAGATATGCGATTCTGCCCTCAGGCATTCCGTTTTCTTTCCAGATAGAAGCCGCTTCTTCATCGCGGGGTGCATTCTCGTCACCGGCAAATACAGTTACTGATATCTTACGCGGGTCAAGTGCAAGCCAGTCTTTTGAAGTAAGAAATTCATAAGAAAAAGCAATTGACTCTTTCTTGAAGTAATCGCCCAAAGACCAGTTACCGAGCATTTCAAAGCAAGTCAAATGAGACGGGTCGCCTACTTCATCAATATCGCCAGTACGAACACATTTCTGATAATCTGTAAGACGTGTGCCCGCCGGGTGTTTTTCACCGAGCAGATAAGGAACTAAAGGATGCATACCTGCAGTTGTGAACAAAACTGAAGGATCATTTTCCGGAATCAGAGACTTGCCGGAAATCTCAGCGTGTCCTTTACTTTTGAAAAAAGCGATGTATTTTGAACGCAATTCATTAGCTGTCATAATTAGCTATTTTATGAAAAGACAAGCTTGAATGTCAACAGCCCGACGAAAAATGGCTTGAAGAATTAAGCGAAAAACTGTTATCATCTTGCTGATGAAACGATTTACAACCATTTTTTTTGTAATAACAGCTTTAGCAATTGTTGTTTTTTCCGTCTACACTTATAAAAGACCGAAAGAACCTGAATATAAAACAATACGGGCAAAAATTGTAAAACCCAACATACAGCATACAGTTTCTGAAACAGAAGAAATTATTGTTGATGAAACAGAAGCAGAACTTCAGACTGCACTGATTGAGTTGCAGCCGGGCGAAACTCTTCTGAATGCACTTTCTATAGACATGAACAACGATGCATTCGATGATGAGATTATCAGTATTAGAAAGAACAATTCGCCGTTAATTTATCTGATTACAGGTATATACAATCCTAAAAAAAAGGTATACGAGCGCACAAGCGAAATTGAAACTGAAATTACACAGACCAATACATTTTCTTTTTCAGTTTTGGATATGACCGGTGACCACATAAACGCCCTTACATACACAGGCTTAAATGAAAAAGAAGAAACTGTTTTGAAAGTCTTTTTGCCTGATTTGGAAAGCAAAAAATTCAAATACACACCGATTGCAGAATTTGAAGCGGACGCAACGATATTTATTCAGCAGCTTCAGAGAAGTGACCCGTATTCGTTCTCGCAGACTCAGGGCGAAAGCTTTCCTATCTGGGTTTATAGTTCCGACACTTCAAAAGGCAAAGATTCGCTCGACCAGATTCAGACAATGTATGACTGGGACAGAATAGCAAAAAAATATATGAAAGTTTCAGAGAACCGCGTGGCAGGCAAAAAAATTGCCGCCGCAGAGCTCAGCAAAATTCAAGACGGAACACCACAGACTTTTGAAAGGTTTCTGGACGGGCTTTGGTATAAATCTTCAGCAGACGATTCAAACCTGCGCTATGTCTTTTTTAATGCAGAAAAAAGAGAAATCATCTTTTCTGCGGATAAAACACAGGAAATTTATCACTGGAATACAACCTCACTAAGACGGAGCGGTGCAAATCTTTCAATGGTGAACAATTCTGTTACAAGCCTTGTGCGCCGTTTTGATGTTGCGCTGAACGACATTGACGAAATCAAAGTAAAAGTAAATGACGAAGTTAAAATGGCAATAACTCAAGAAACACTGTGGGACGGTACTTATAAGAAAATCAGTCTTCAGTCGCTCAACAGCCAGCAGAATGACTTTGATTCAGAAATACTAAAGAGAATTGAATCAAACAGCCATATATGGACAACGAATACAAACACGTCTGTTACCATAAAAAACGGGCAGTATACCGCAACAAATGAATCATGGACAGCAAACGGTGCGGTAACTTCGCTGCGTATAAAAGGCACAACCCTGCTTCAGTTCAAATCTTTCAGTGAAGAAAAATTTTTGAGCGGATATTATTTGCCGGGATTTGCAACGACAAAGAACGGAGCAGAAATCCGGGAGACACTGACGCTTACACCGGTTTCAATTACCACAGACGGATACACAAATATTGCCGCCCCTGCAATCAAGCTGGAACGGTTCTTCCCCGCAACCGGCAACTGACAGCCATAAACAAGCAGTTTTTTCGGTTGCTCCGGCAGCTATACAAAGAAAGATTGCCGGATCACGCCCGGCAATGACACCCCTTGATTTTAATGACAATCACTGACTTTATTAAACATTTCCATAAGAGATATGTACAAATTCAAATTATTTAACAGACAATCTGGGGTTATTAGGGGCGAGAAGCCCCTAATCGTTGCTGGAAAAAAGTGGGGTTTTAGGGGAGAAAAGAACCCGCTTACGAGTAGAGGTTCTTGTCTCCCCTAAGCTAATCTTCAAACACTGGGTAGCACTCAAAGCCGGCATTGCGCAGAGCCTGTGCCACAGAGCCGTCGGTTTCTCTTACTACAACAGCAGTGTAATTATTACCGCTCGGCTTTGTCTGCTTTAAGACTTCAGGCTTAAAGCCAGCCGCAATTAAGCGCTTAATACAGTTTTCAGCGTTATTTTCATCTTTAAAGAGACCGACCTGCTGCCAAACTACTTTCTGATTCTCAGCTTTTTTTGCGGCGGCAACAGCGTTTTTGTTTACATAGCGCTCGGCAGCCTTTTTTGCGTCAAAGCCGGAATTCATGCGCGGTATAAAGTAAAAATACGGTGCAGGCATAACCTCAGCCCTGCCGTTGGCACAGGCTGCTTCCGGCGTTGAGGCATAATCAGTCTCAAGCTTCTGTGCATATACAGGATCGCCGGTAAGCCACCACAACGAGAACAGCACAGAAGGCTTTTCGTATTTCATGACAGGATCATCAAGAAAATTTTTCAGATGCCCGATCGGCGTTTCAAGCTCTTCCTCTGAAGAAGCCTTTAAGATGCCGCACCAGACAGCGAGCAGCTTTGCCTTAGCCCCGGAAGCATCTTCGCTTTCAATTGCAAGCACCGAATCCAGCACGCTTTCAGCAGTTGCAGTCTCGCCGACAGCAAGAATGCACACCGCCGCATCAAGCCGCACGTCAACATTCGGCACAGTCTTATCAAGCGCAATTACAACCGAATAAGATTCATAAGCATCTTTATAAAGCGCGGCCTGCTGCTGCAGCCTGCCCAAAAAGAGCATGACGGCTTTCTGCTCGTCAACGCCCTGAATGCCGGGCAAAGAGCTTTTGATGTAGCTGATTGCGCTCTCAATAGTGCCCGTCTTGACGGCGTTTGTAATAATCTGAGAAGTGTCTGCAAAGCTTGATTGCAGCGCAAGCATAAAAAGCGCCATGCAGGCGGCAAGCTTTGCAAATCGCCCCTTAGCTGATAAAAAGTCTTTCATATTTTTATTTTCCGGCAGCATCGCCATCTTCAGTTTTTTGCTCAACAGGTTCTGTAGTTGCAGGAACGGCGTCTGCTTTCTTAGATTTGCCCCAAAAAAATGATTTCTTTTCATGCTTATTCTTCGGCATTTTTCTTTGTCTAAGCCACATTGCTTTTTGAGCTTTCAAAGCTTCAACTTCGGCGGCAGCTTCTTGCGCCTTTTTTACGGCTGAATCTCTTCCAATCGTGAAAGGCAGCACAAAAAGAATGCCGATGCAGAAAGCAACGAACATCGTTACAAAGACAGGCACGTTCTTGAAACTGACGAAAACAAGCGAAACATCGCAGCGGTTGTCAATGTTGAATGCTGCAAAGATAATTGCGAACAACAAAATCAAAACAAGCTTTATCAAACGCCACGGCATCTTAATCGCTCCTTTTTGCTGCTGGCCTTTTGGCTTTGCAGCTTTCTTTTTTTCAGCCGGAACAGCAAGATCTTCTGCGTCCGTCACATTGGTTTCAGCCGCATTTTCAAGCTGCTTTTCGGCTTCAGTTCCTGATTTTTCTGCTTTTTTCTGAAACAGCTTCATAGCAATACTCCTCTGCATCTATAACTTCAGCGCAACATGTGCTTTCTG
>CADBUT010000365.1 GCA_902797925.1 uncultured Spirochaetaceae bacterium | reverse complement strand
TTTCATAATTCACAAAACAGAGCTTCTGCGGTGTTTCAATAAGCCAGTTGTTCACAAATTTTATGATAGAACCGGAAAGCCAGCTGTGCCAACCAAAAAGTCTGTCGTAATGAACGTTGAATTTTGTTTTAAAGCTGACAACAAATGTCATTGTCAAAAATAAAAAAAGCAGAATGACACTTATTTTTGATTTATTTGCTGCAAAATGTTCTTTCATTTTCATGATATTGTTTATCCTTAATAAGTTCAGACATTTTGTGAATAACAAATTGACTGTACTTACAGCATAACATATTAAATTGTTTAAAGCTATAATATCCATTTTTTTACATTTAATGAAGCTTAGCTGTTTTGCTTGATTAAACTTATTTGTATATAAATCTGGCGCAAAACGCAAACGTCAACTTTTTTATGTTTTTGGAAAATTATGCTGCAATATGTCAATTTTGAAAAATACGTCTTTTGGAGAAATGAAATGGCAAATAAAAAGGCTGCTCTTTAAGAGCAGCCTGAATGAGCTGATGTAATCAGCTGAATTACATAATCGTATTCAGAATCGTGGCGAAGGCTTTGACCTGGTCAAGCTTTTCTTCGTCGTTGATGATGATGCGGTTGGCTTTCTTCTGAATTGCAGATGGGCTTAGACCGTCAGCTGTGTCTGAATCAAGATATTCTATGAGAAGTTCTTCTGCGTATTCTGCTTCTGATTCATCGAATGGAACTTCTGTTATATAGACACTTCCTTTTTTGGTTGATTTGACAGCAACAGCTTCTTCATCGTCAAGCTCAATTTCTTCTTCTTCGTCTTCTGCCTCAATGTCATCAGAATCTTCAGCTTCGGCGTCTTCGGCTTCTGCTACTGCTGCATCTTTTTCAGCTCCGTCTGTTTCATATTTGCAGTTAAGATAAGCGTTCTCAAAAGCTGATTCTGTTACGATGTTGCATTTCTTTACAAACGGATTATATTGCAGCTTAATCTTAATCTGGCTGTCTTTGTACAAATCAAGTTCAGACTTGTAAATACAGGCATCAATTTCAGATTTAGAAAGATCTTTTTTGCCTTTGGCAAACTGAATTGAAATTTTGGTGATTTCTATAATGTTGCTTTTAGCTTCTATTGCTTTTTTGCGCAAAATATTTGCTTTGTTCAAAGGTGCTTTTTCAATTTTTCCGTTTTTAGTACCATTTCTTGACATGGCAAAAGAAGCTACGTTTTTGCCTGTAATCTTGTTTTTGTAAAGCTGCTTGTGGCTTGCGTCAAAAACTAAATATTCAAAAGTAATGGCTTTGATTGTCTGGTCGCTGATGTTGGTAAAGCTGATTGTTGTCATTTCTTGAAATGAAACATCTGATGCATTTTTGGTAAACAAAGGTGTTTCAATTGCATAGTTTATAACAATCGGTGTGGAATAATCTGCAAAAGCTTCTTTGAGAATTTCCTGTTCTGAATCTGCAAAAAGCGCCGCGCATAGCATAAGACATATTGCGGTGATGCAAAATTTCTTGTTCATAAATATCTCCTATATTTAAGTAGAAACTTAGATAAGTATAGCATACTATATTTGATTGTCTAGAAAAATGTGATAAAATCTGTCTATACAAAGCTATACTTGCCAGATTTGCTGTATGTGCTTATACTTTTCAGCAAACCAAATGTCTTGGAGAAAAAATGAAAAAGATTTTGCTGATTTTTGTTTGTGCGATGCTGATTTTGGGCTGCAAGAAACAAGAAGCTGGTAATGTTGAAGCAGTTTCTGTGCAGGCAGATGAAAAATCTGAAAACGCGGTAATTGAAGCTCAGCCTGTAGAAGAAACTGAAGACTTGGGCGACAGCTGGTTTTATCTGACCAAAGAGTATATTGGCATACATAAAGATTATTTGCTCGCCATTGGTGGTGCTCTAAGTGATGGCTACATCGATTCAAACACAATTGTTGAAGTTTTCCCCGAAAAAGAAAAAGATAATAACGGCGAAAAATGGCTTTGCCTTAGGCGGATAGACGATAAAGACATTTATTACACAAGAGAAATTGAACCTAACGGAAGGGAAAATTTCATCAATTTGAATACACAGAATATTGATGAAGCAAGACAAACAGCATTTGATTCTTGCGAAGGTTATCCGAATGAATTCGGTTTGGCAGACGGTAAATATTTTGTCAAGAAGCTGATTCTTCATTCTCCGCAGTATAAATGGCTTAAGCCTTCAGATTTTTTGAAAACAACGTTGCTGATAAAAGATAATAAAGCTTATGTTTCAAATAAGAACTTCACAGAAATTTACACTGGCTTTAGATTATATGACTTAAGTGAAATGTCGCTTGACAATTTTTATTTTTCAGAAGCTTTGTTTCAAAAAGTGCCGTCATCCGGCAAATGTCTTTGTGGTGGTGGTGATGCAAGCGGCGGTGGTGTAGGATTTGTGATTTTTTCTGATGGTGATGAGTTTAAAGCAATTTGTGGCGGAAATAATTTTGCTTTTCAAGAAGAATTTACATGCATTTTCGGCACTGAAAATGTTGAGCCGGAAACAGTTTATGACATGAATTTTCCGTTCTACGGGCTTTTTGAAAACGGTTGCAAAGCATACACAACACAAGATTTTGATAAAGAGCCAGATTTTGAGATTTCGGCAAATACAATTGAGTTTACAGATTATTATTATGAATTTACGGAAACAAACGAGCAGCATCTTGTTTTGCTCAAGCAGCTTGTTTCAAACGAAAAAGGCAACTTCTATGAGTGTGAATATCTG
>CADBUT010000364.1 GCA_902797925.1 uncultured Spirochaetaceae bacterium | reverse complement strand
GCTGTCACTGGGGAAAAGGCGGCTGTAAATCTCGCGGTAGAAGTATTCTTCCTTCGTTTTCGGCGGGTTCACCGGGAAGCGGCTTTCCCTTCTCTGGAAGGCTGCGTCGCTTACCTTTTCTTCCGTCATCTTCTTGAGGGTATCAATCCAGCTGTAGCCGACGCCGTCAGAGAACTGTTCCTTCTGCCTCCAGCAGATTTCATCCGGGAGCAGGTCCTCAAAGGCCTTGCGGAGGATCCATTTTTCCATGCGCTGCTTCCCATCCGGCAGTCTGATGTTCATCTTGTCGCTCGGGTTCAGTCCCATTGCAATATCAATAAAGTCTTTATCAAGGAAAGGCACGCGCCCTTCTACGCCCCACGCCATAAGGCTTTTGTTTGCGCGAAGGCAGTCGTAAAGATGAAGCTTACTCATTTTGCGCACAAGCTCCTCGTGAAACTCCTGTGCGTTTGGTGCTTTGTGGAAATAAAGGTATCCGCCGAAAAGCTCGTCGCTACCCTCGCCCGAAAGCACCATCTTAATTCCCATTGATTTTATAACGCGTGCAAGCAGATACATCGGTGTTGAAGCGCGCACAGTCGTAATGTCGTAAGTCTCAATATGATAAATCACATCAGGCAGCGCATCGAGCGCCTCTTGAATCGTAAAATGCACTTCATGATGAACTGTACCGATGTAATCTGCAGCTTTTTGCGCGGCCACAAGGTCAGGCGAACCTTCAAGCCCGACCGCAAAACTGTGAAGCTGCGGCCACCATGCGCTTTCTTTGCTGTCTGTTTCAACGCGCTTTTTGCTATATTTCTGCGTAATTGCCGCAATTATCGAAGAATCAAGACCGCCGCTCAACAGCACGCCGTACGGAACATCGGACATGAGCTGTGCTTTTACGGCAGATTCAAGACCGTTGCGCACTTTTTCGATTACGGCAGGATTTATCACCTCACCTTTGTCGTCCGTGGCGCGCGGCGCAGATTTTACCGCGTCAAAAGATTCCCAACCGCGCTTGTACCATTTTACAGGAGATGCTGAAACAAGTTCCGCATGACAACTGTCACCCTGACGACTGTCACCCTGACGAGTGATGTCACCCTGAACTTGTTTCAGGGTCTCTTTACCAGAATACAAATAGCATCCATTCGGAAACTCTTCAATTGTCTGGCAGTCACCTTCAAGTGCCTTTAACTCGCTTGCGACATAGTAACGGCCTGCCTTGTCCCAGCCCTGATAAAGCGGAATAACGCCGATTTCGTCACGCGCAATAAGATAAACATCGTTTTCACTGTCGTAAAGAGCAAAGGCAAAAATGCCGGAAAGCTGCTCAATCATAGCTGTAAAATCGCCGGATGCGCGGTATTTTTTATAAAGCGGAATGATAACCTCACAGTCACTTCCTGTGCGGAATTTATAAGAACCTTCAAAAGTGCTGCGGATTTCCTTATGGTTATAGATTTCGCCGTTTGCGGCAAGAATGATTTTTTCATCATCACTGACGAGAGGCTGCTTACCTGAAAGCGGGTCAACAATCGAAAGACGCTCATGGCTCAAAATTGCATTATTACCGGTATAGACGCCGCTCCAATCCGGTCCGCGGTGACGTATTTTCTTGCTCATCTCAAGAACTTGCGCACGAAGCTCTTCTTTCAAGCCGTCTGCTATCGGCGCACTGCCGCTGGTCAAATCAAAACAACCTACAAAACCGCACATATTTTCCTCCACCCCTTCGGTCAAACCCGAAGGTGATATAAAAAAAAGAGGCCGTAGACAGTGCTTCGCGAAAAACGAAACATTATCTACGACCTCTTTGCCGTAATTTCCATTATCTTATTGAAAATGAACAAGCCTGTCAAGAACTGAAAAAAACAGGAGTTTTCAAAATTTTACAAAATAGTGCAATTAAAACGGACATCAAGCTATTTCCTGTTTTCCATCTTTGTTTACAAAATCATAAAAAATTCTGAACGTAATCAAGAAAATCATGTAGCTCATAAAAATGTAGCACCGGTATAAGCTGGCATAAGCGGTTGGAGAAAACGCAATTATAAAAGCTGAACAGAAACCTGCACACATAAGGAGCACATTAAACAAACCCTGGAATTTGCTTTTCATAACTGCATACATCTGATACAAAAACAGTCCGGCAATAATCAGCAGAATCAGACATTCAAGCAGGACTTCTGTCTGCGAATAATTTGAAAACTGAGAAAGCTTGTTGTTTGCAAGCAAAAAATCTTCTGTAACAATCCTAACTGGAATTGTCAGTAGAACAAAAGCGTCTAAAAAAGCCTGAATAATGAAATTCTTCCGGCTTTTTTTATAAAACGCAAACGAAAGAACTATACACAACGGGAATATACCAAGCGCAGGCGTATTAGAAATAAAATAGCTTACTTTATCTGAAAGATAATACGGAAGTATTGTAATTAAACCAAGCTGAATCTTATCAAAAAGCGACAGTGACGGATATTCAGGAAACCAAGTTTTTGTTTCTTCTACAAGACGGTTTTTGTTTCCTGGGCAGGTAAGAATAAACACAATCGAAGCCAAGCACAAAATAATCAGACTCAAAAGGTACAAATCAACTTTTTGGAAACGCTTGTTTTTAATTATACTGAAAAGAAGAAATGAAACCGAAAGTCCTAAAACTAAGGCGGCAATCTGTTCCTGATTTATTGCAAAAACAAAAAGTATAAAAGTAACTGCAATTTGAAGCTTTGACGGCGTTTTTCCTTCAACTATTTGCTTCAGCATAACAAAACATGGCAGCACTGCCGCAATAGGCCACAAATAATTCACAGTCGTTGCGCCCCACCCGGCAGTATACAAAGAATTATAATCTGTAAAAAACAAAATAACCGCATAGACAAATACAGCATATCTTTTTTGCGGAAAGCAGAGCTGAATCATACATTCTGCAATAAGTACAAAAGCAGCAACATCAAAAAAACGCCAGACACCAAAATTCAGCCTGTAGCAGTTCAAAAGAACAGCTTCAATAATCATACGCGAAGACCATCTGTTATAATGGCTTTTTAGAAAACTATAATTTATAAAAGCCGAATCGTCTTTAAGCATAGAAGCATAATGGAAATCATCTCCCGATTCAGACATACAAAAATGAATTACACACAAAGCAATTATAAATACAGCCAGAGAAATATAATGAAGCCAAGTATCTGTAGTAACCGCTTTCAGTTTCCGCTCAAGATATGAATAGAAAGTCATATCCGGCTCAGAGCGGAACTCTTTTATTCTTAAAAAAATGAATCCGGCAATTTTCAAAAGAATAACAGCTGCAAGCATTAAGAAAATCAACTGACATTCCCAGTTCAAAAAGCGCCCGTGCCAAACATCATGTGTTAACGGCCTGCCAATATATTTTTCGCCGAACAAAATGATAAATTCCCGTACTTGCGGAATGAACAGGACAAGAGTACAAATTCCTGCAATAAAATACAAATTTCCAAGAATATTTATAGTTTTTCTGATTTTTTCTTTTTCCATAACATACCTTGTGCCATAAGTGATATTACATATTATCATATAACTTGCTGAAAATACTAGTAATACCAGAACTGCCTTTGTACTTACTGAAATTATGCTTTACAATATATGTATAAGAAGGGAAACTGTTTATAAATTATGAACAACGGAAAATTCAAAGCAAAGAAAGTATTCGCCATGCTTTTGGTTTTATGCCCGGTGCTTCTTTATGCACATGGGGTTACTGTGTATGATCATGGCAAGATTAAAGAAAGAACTGCTTTTAGAATTATGGGCGAAATCGATTTGCGCACAGAAAAAGATACGGCTGCATTACCAAAATACAGAACGCTGAACCACGAGTTCGGTATGAAAGTTGATGTTCTTGAAATTGTAAAGGCCGGCGATTATGAAAACCGGCATGGACTGTGGCTCTGGGTGCTTCTTGCAGCACCAATGTGGGCAGACAACGGCGAATGGCTTGAAAAATACCGCAAATTTTTGATTTTTCTTCCCGATGAAACACCGCTCTTTGATTTTGAAGACTATTGAAAGCATTATTTCAGGTCACGCAGTAGGGGGTTCAGCATGAAAAATCAATCTGGAAATTGTATCATGTAATAACCTGCTCTCGGCGAATTCCGGGTTTACGATTGGGTTTAATTTTCATAAACAGCTTATTTTGGCAAACCCTGCACGTTTCCGTAATACGAAAACGTGCATAAGCATTTGCGCGTCAAAATCCGCCTACGCAGGTTATTGTTGATGCACATCGCTATAGATTGTATTTTTTCTGGCGGAAAGTAGTGACTTGCGGACGCGAACAGCCTCGTGGGAGCGAGCGGAAGCGAGTCTAACCACCAATTATCCCACGCGAGCAGTGAGACGGACGCGGGGAACGGATTTCCGCCAAGCATAATCTCATCCTAATGCCTTTCATGATAAAGCTGTGGGTCGCGCAGCTTTTTTGTTTTCTCCAATTAATACTTATGATATAATGACAGCATTATGGAAACAAACATTATTAAACGTATAGTCAGCGCATACAATTCTGTAAGCCTGATTTTGAGAATTTGTGCAGGAATTGTAATCGGTGCAATTCTTGGTATCTTTCTTTCTGGCGCCGGATGGATTTCCGTTTTCGGAAGCCTGTTCGTCGGTGCGCTCAAAGCTATTGCGCCGGTGCTTGTATTTGCGCTTGTTTCAAGCTCGCTTGCAAAAGGAGCGGCAAAGCTTGACCGCCGCTTTGGTCTGGTAATTATTCTTTACCTTATCACAACGCTTTTAGCATCGCTTGTTGCAGTTTCGGCAAGCTTTATCTTTCCGCAGACAATTACGCTTGCCCAAAAAGTTGAAGTTGACGCCGCACCGGCAGGAATCGGTCAGGTTTTGTACAATCTGCTTATAAATGCAGTTTCTAACCCGATTGATGCACTGGTCCGCGCAAATTACATCGGCATTTTGACATGGGCTTTGATTTTCGGGCTTGCAATGAAAAAATTTGCCGGTGATTCGACAAAATTAATGTTCACAGAAATTGCGCAGGGCATTTCGCAGATTGTACGCTGGATAATTAATCTTGCTCCATTTGGAATTATGGGGCTTGTGTTTGAAACAGTTTCAACAAACGGGCTCGGGATTTTTACGAATTACGGCAAGCTGCTTTTAGTGCTTGTCGGCTCTATGTTTTTTATGAACCTGATTGTTTCTCCGGCAATTGTCGCAATTATACTCCGCAGAAATCCTTATCCGCTTGTTTTCCGCTGTCTCCGTGAAAGTGGAATTACAGCTTTCTTTACGAGAAGCTCCGCCGCAAATATTCCGGTAAACATGGAACTTTGCGAAAAGCTCGGGCTTGACGAAGACATGTATTCTGTTTCAATTCCGCTCGGCGCAACAATCAACATGGACGGCGCTGCCATTACAATTGCCGTAATGACGCTCGCGGCTGCGAACACTCTCGGAATTTCGGTTGATATTCCTACAGCATTGATTCTCTGTGTACTTGCAACGCTCGGTGCCTGCGGTGCTTCTGGAGTTGCAGGCGGTTCACTGCTTTTGATTCCGCTCGCATGTTCTCTTTTCGGCATCTCGAATGACATTGCAATGCAGGTTGTCGGTGTAGGCTTTATCATCGGTGTTGTGCAAGACAGCATGGAAACCGCGCTCAACTCTTCTAGCGATGTACTTTTCACTGCAACTGCCGAATATTATTCATGGAAAAAGAGCGGAAAGCCGCTCCCTGAAAAATTCTAGATAAAAGCATTTTAAGCAAAATATTGATTAGCTAAAAAAAGCTGTCGGCACTCAGCATGGATTCATGCAGTACCGGCAGCTTTTTTATTTAGAAATCATTTTGCCTGAACAATTACATGCAGCACCTTTGTCTTCTGCTTGTTAAAAATGCGCGAGAACTCAAAATGTATTACCTTCTGCACAATCTTCGGCTCAAGCTCATGAGTGCGCACTGAAAGTGTCAGTGACTGAATCGGATTCAATGTTTCAACAGCTGCCTGCTTAAAATCAGGAAAATACAAATTTTCCAGATATTTTTTAAGAGACTGTGTCTTATCACGCGGAAGAATTCTTGCCATAAGAAGCAGAAAGTTATAGTTCTCTGGATTTGGGCAGCCCAAGATACGCGGTGTTGATTCAGAATACTGAGGACTAATATTCCATTGTGCATCAATCATAAAAAGCGCGTATGGAATTGACTTCATAAGAGCACCAAAGCTTTCTTCACTTAAAGAAGATTCTTCAAGCTTTTGCATTACATCATTATATAAGGAAGAAATCTGACCAATTTCTGTGAAAGGCTCTACAGGAAGCCGTACAGAAAGGTCGCCGGTTACAGCCTGTTCCTTCATTTTTGCATACACATCAAAAATTTCTGTAGAAGCACCATGTTCAACAATGTTAAGTCCCTTGTCTTCATCTTCAGAAGAAACACGCAGCGGAACAACCTTGTTCAGAATCCAGAAGCCTATTAGCGCAAGTCCAAAAGCCCATACACCGCAGGCTGTAACTCCTATAAACTGGGCAAGAAACTGGCTGCCAAAAATCGGGTTTGTGCCTAAAAGTTCAGGCTGCCCGAAGATTCCGACTGCAAGTGTTCCCCAGACACCGGCACAAAGATGAACCGGAACTGCGCCGACAGCATCATCTAATTTCAGCTTTTCAAGAATGAAAGCGCCTATAAGCATTACAATGCCGCCCACAGCACCTATTATTGCCGCCGCACCGGGAGTAACACAATGACAGTTTGCAGTAACTGAAACAAGCCCTGCCAAGGTTCCGTTTATTACAAAGTTTACATCAGGAATCTTTTTAAATGCCCAGCCGACAAACAAGGCTGAAAGCATACCAGTAGCAGCACCAATACAAGTGTTCAGCAGAACCTGCGGAACAATGTCATTGAAAGCGAGAGTTGAACCGCCGTTAAAACCGAGCCAGCCGAACCACAGAATGAATACGCCGGCAACTGTCATAGGTACATCGCAGCCCTGTATATCACGCGGTTTCTCATCTTTTGGGAATCTGCCCTTTCTTGCGCCCAGAATAATAATTCCTGCAAGACCTACATAACCGCCTACAGAATGAACAACCGTAGAACCGGCAAAATCAACAAATCCGAGTTTATAAAGCCAGCCTTGTGCATCAGAAATAAATGAAGGCTGAATTCCTGCCCAAGCCCAATGCCCAAAAATAGGATAAATTATAAGCGACATTAAAAAAGTTGAAATGATGTAAGAAGAATACTTCATTCGTTCTGCAACTGCACCAGAAACAATCGTTGCACTGGTTGAACAGAACATTGCCTGAAAAAATAAAAATGTACCTGTATTAAAATCAATGTTCATTCCGGCTCCAGGAATAAAGCCTGAACGTCCTATAAAACCATCAGAAGACGTTCCGAACATAAATGCAAAACCTACAAGCCAATAAACAAAAAGAGAGATACCAATATCTGTAAGGTTTTTTATGGCAACGTTAATGCTGTTTTTCTCACGTGTAAGACCAGACTCCACCATAGAAAAACCAGGCTGCATAAAAAAGACAAGTGCAGCTGATACAGCAACCCACATTGCGTCCATAATACTATTCATAAAAAACCTCCATAAGTAAAATTAAACTGCATTAAAATATAGCCACCCGTTTTCGCGGGTGGCTATGGATGATTACTAAACACTGACTATTTCAAATTAGTCCTGCAAAGCTTCGTAGCCTTCTTCGCCGGTACGAACCTTTACAACATTCTGCACATCGTATACGAAAATCTTGCCGTCGCCGATGTT
>CADBUT010000363.1 GCA_902797925.1 uncultured Spirochaetaceae bacterium | reverse complement strand
GCAGACACAGAAGAACAGACAGGACTTATCTCAAAGAGTATTAGCAACGTAGATGCTGAAATTGAAAATCAGACAGCCGGAATCACTGAAACACAGGCTGCAATCAATCAGATTACTACAAATATTTCGGTTTTGAACGAAAATATTGAGGCGCAGTCTTCTAATGTTACAGAAGCAGTTGCCGCTGTTGAGCAGATGGTTTCTAACATCCACTCTGTAACAAGCATCCTTGACCGCAACTCCGAGGCTGTTGCACAGCTTGACCATGCAGCAAACGAAGGTCAGAAAAAGGTTGACGACGCTGTAGCCACTTCAAAATCAATTTACGACGAATCAGAAGGTCTTCTTGAGGCAAGTACAATTATTCAGCACATTGCAGAACAGACCAACCTGCTTGCTATGAACGCTGCAATCGAGGCTGCACACGCAGGTGAAGCCGGAAAAGGTTTCTCTGTTGTTGCAGACGAAATCCGTAAGCTCGCTGAAGAAAGTAACGAGCAGAGCAAATTGATTTCGACACGTCTGCAAGACCTCGGTACGTCAATTTCAACAGTTGCGTCAAATACAGAAGAAGTTCAGGCACAGTTTGAGCTTATCTTCAATATGACGAACAACGTGAAAAACCAGGAAAAGCAGATTATGACCGCTATGCAGGAACAGGACACTGGAAGTGCCCAAGTTCTTGAAGCGATGAAAGAAATCAGCGAAATAACATATTCTGTTAAGCGGAATTCCGAAGAAATTCTTACGGGAAGCAAAGAAGTCAATATAGAAATCGGTAAACTTGCAGACGGAACAAAAAACATTACAGAATCAATGAATGACATGACCCAAAAAACCGGAGCAATCATTTCAAACATTGAGAATATCAAGCAGGCAGCGACCTTGAATATGGAAGCAACTACAAACCTGCAGACAGAAGCTGCAAAGTTCAAGATTTACAGCGTATAAGCAGAAGCCCGCTACAAACAGCGGGCTTTGTTATTTTCTACCCCTGCACCTTATGCACCACATAGCGCACTTTGCCGATTATCTTGAAGTTGTCGCTTTCGCCTGATTCTTCCATAGGAGAGTAGATTCTGTTGTCAGAGATAATCTTCAGCACATTTTTTCCGCGCTGAAGGCGTTTAACAAAACCTGCTCCGTTATAGACAATGGCATAGATTCCGTCCTGGCCGTCATAGCCCAAATCATCAAAGATGATTCTGTCGCCGTCAAAAAGGGTCGGTTCCATTGAATCACCGCGCACATAAGCCGCACGCAGATTCTGGGCGAATCTTCTTAAATCTCTGGGAACTGCCACATATTCAAGTACTTCCGCAGAGTCGGGCACATACTGACCTTTGCCGGCAGAAAAAGCCTGCTCATAAACCGGAATATTAAGAACATCGCCCTTTGCCACATCCGGGTATACAAGGAATTCTTCCATAGTCATATCAAACACTTTGAGAATCTTTAAGACTTCCTCAAAGCTCGGCATACGGTTCAAGTGTATCTTGTTCCGCATAGTTCCAAGAAGAATTCCTGATTTGTCAGACAGCCATTCCTGATTTTCACCCAATTCAGAAAGCTTCATCTTTACTTTTTTCCAAAAAGTTTCTGCGTCCATAAGATTATTATAAAATGATTTTCAAAATAAATAAATAACCAAACAGTTATTTTTATTGACAAACAGTTAAACAGCTATTAATATTAACCCGATAAGGTAATTATGACAACAGGATTCCCAAGCCCCGCGCAGGGCTATGAAAGCAGTTCAATAGACTTAAACGCATACATGATAAAGCACCCTGCATCTACAGTCTTTATGCAGATAGAAAGCTCACGCTATACACGCATGGGCATATATAACGGCGACCTGCTTGTAATAGACCGTGCGCTTAAGATTACGCGGAACAGCCTTGTTGTTTATGAGTTAGACGGACATTTTGTGCTCGGCAGGGTTTATAACATAAAGGGCGAGGCTTATATTACCGGCACTGTAACCCATGTCATCCATACGGTGAGAACATGATTCTTCATGCAGACGGAAACTCTTTTTATGCTTCGTGCGAGCAGATTTACCGCCCTGACTTGCGCGGAAAGCCTGTCGCCGTTCTTTCAAATAACGACGGCATAATAATTGCACTGAACAAAGAAGCCAAGCGGTGCGGAATTAAACGCGGCGACCCTTTCTTTAAGGTGCGCCACATCTGCGATGCGCATAATATAGCGGTCTTTTCAAGCAACTATACGCTTTATGCAGACATAAGCCGCCGCATTACTTCCATATATCTTGAATATGCGCCAGAAATTGAAGAGTATTCAATAGATGAATCTTTCTTGTTTTTTGACAACTGCAACTGGAGCATAAAGGACTTTGAAGAAATAGGCTATGAACTTAAAAGGCGCATTTACAAAGAAGTGGGCATTCCTATTTGCGTGGGTGCTGCCCCTACAAAGACGCTTGCAAAGCTGTACAACAAAAACGCCAAAGAACACGGCGGAGTTTTTGTCTATGACGAAAAAAAGGTTGATGCACTTTTGGAGCAGACCGAATGTGGCGATATATGGCGGATAGGCAGGGCAAGTGCAAGAAAGCTTGCACAAAACGGAATCCGCAACGCCCTTATGCTGAAACAGATGCCGCTTTATAAGGCAAAAAAGCTTCTTACAGTTACAGGCTTTGACACTGTGCAGGAGCTTAACGGCATACGAATGCTTGATAAGGTTTCCCGCGAGACAAAAGACGTAATAACAGCAAGCCGCCAGTTTTCTGTAAAAGTCTATGACATAGAAATTCTTGAATGTGCGCTTGTTGAATATACACAGCTTGCTGTTGAACGGCTCCGCAGGCAGAAATCAGAGTGTCAGATGGTGCAGATCTGCATTTCAACATGCAACTATTATTCAGACAAGCCGGAAGAACAGTATTCCAACGCCGCCGCCGTGGAGCTTGACCGGCTTACATCTTACACGCCTGACATAGTGAACGCAGCCCGCACAATTCTTCCGCATATTTACCGGCCGGGCTACGGTTATAAGGTTATAATGGTGAACTTAATGAAAATCATGCCTGCTCAATATCAGAGCTGGCTCTGGACAGACCCAATGGCAGACATAAAAAAACAGCAGCTTATGAAGGCTGTGGACACAATCAGTGCGGATTATGGGCGGCGTTCTATAACGCTTGCCAAATATCACACAAAAAGCGGCTGGCAGATGAAGCGCGAATTCTTAAGCCCGTGCGTTACAACAGACCTGAACAATGTTCCCGCTGTGGAGTGAAAAGTATTACAGCATTTCTTTAAGCCGCTGTGCATTTTTTGCGCCGTTGCCGTTTGGGTGATTGTTAAAGAACACATGAACTGTCTTGACTTTGACAGCCGCGCTCTGGATAACCGGCACAAAAGACTGCAATTCTTCGTCTGAATAGTCGTAGCAGTATCTTGCGCTGCCGTTGTTTTGGCTGTTGTTTGCGTACCAGGCGTTTACATTTCGTCCGTGCAGCCTTATGTATGCACAGTTGCCAAAGAACGGTGTCTTTGAGGTTTGCCCG
>CADBUT010000362.1 GCA_902797925.1 uncultured Spirochaetaceae bacterium | reverse complement strand
TTTCTTCTTTTAACAGGAACTTTGATCGGGCGTATGGTATGCTCGTTTTTGTGTCCTTTCGGTCTTGTGCAGGAACTTTTGTATAAGATACCGGCTCCAAAAATAAAAAAGACTGTCAGAACATTGCGAATAACCCGGAAAGCTTCGCTTTTGAAGTATGTGATTCTGGTTTTTTGCATTTTTCTTCCGCTTCTGTTTTTCTTAAAAGACGGAATCGCTTCTCCGTTTTTTTGCAAATATATTTGCCCTGAAGGTACGGTTTTTGCAGGCTGGATTCTTGCGCTTTTTAACGAAGACCTCCGTTCAGCCTTAGGTGTGCTTTTTTCATGGAAAACAGCAGTTGCCGTATGTTTTATAATATGGTCAGTTTTTATGTTCCGTCCGTTCTGCCGTTTTTTCTGTCCGCTTGGAGCAATTTATTCTTTCTTTAATAAAACTGCTGTTTTTGGAATTCATGCGGATGCTTCAAAATGCACGCACTGCAATGCGTGTATAGAAACTTGCAAAATGGATGTCTTAAAAATCAATGACAGAGAATGCATAAGATGCGGTGAATGCCGTTCTCATTGTAAGTTCAATGCGATATAATTTCTTATAATAATGACAGAGGAGGCATCATTTTGGCAGATAATACAAAAATTCAGGTTGTTTTTGCAACGATTCTGGCAGAAACAAGTCCGCAGGCGCTGCCATTGGGCACAGCTTGCGTTGTCTCTTCTGTCCGCAATGCAAAACTGAAAAACATAAAGACTTCGCTTTGCGATATTTCTTATGACGAAGTAAAAGAGCTTGGCAAAGATGCTCCGGAATTTCTTGCAGGGCAGATTCTGGATGCTGCTGAAAAATCAGGCTGCAGCATGCTTGTTGTTTCGTTCTCTGCTTTTGTGTGGAATGTTGCCGATTGCGTGCGTACAGCTGAAATAGTGAAGGCAAAAGCAAAAGTGCCTGCCGTGTTTGTCTGCGGCGGCCCTGAAATTACGGCAAGGGCGCGCGTTTCGGCATTCAGCCAGAATAAAGCCGGTGCACATTCCCGCCAGTTTGATGACCTCGGCGTTTTCGATTATCTCATTCAAGGCGAGGGCGAAACTGTTTTTATCGAACTGCTTAAAAAGATAGAAAGCGGTGTGCCGGGTGCAGGTGCAGACACTGCAAAAGCCGCCAAAAAACACCCGAAACTGATTGTCGGCACGACCGAAGACTGTGCAAAGCTCAGCTCGCCCTGGCTTGACGGCACGATTGACCCTGTGACATATAACGGCGTGCTTTGGGAACTTTCGCGCGGCTGCCCTTATGCCTGCTCTTACTGCTTTGAATCGAAAGGCGAGCGGCGTGTGCGCAAATTTCCGATGGAACGGCTTGAAAAAGAGATTGAGCTTTTTGCGCGCAAAAAAGTGCCGCAGATTTTTGTGCTTGATCCTACGTTCAACGCCGACCGCGAGCGTGCACTCAAGCTTTTAAAGCTGATGGCTAAAAAACTGCCCGATGCGCATTATCAGTTTGAAGTGCGCGCAGAGTGCATGGACAAGTCTTTGGCGGAAGCATTTACGCAGCTTTCGTGTTCGCTTCAAATCGGGCTTCAGAGTGCAAACCCGCAAGTTTTAAAGAACATAAACCGCTCGTTTGAGCGCAAAAATTTCAGCCGGAAAATTGCACTTCTCAACGATTACGGGCTTGTTTTCGGTTTTGACCTGATTTACGGCTTGCCTGGCGACACGTTTCCGTCTTTCAAAGACAGCATCGACTATGCGCTAAGCCTTTACCCGAACCATCTTGAACTTTTCAGGCTGTCTGTTCTGCCGGGCACGGCTTTATACGAAGATGCGGTCAAATTCGGGCTTAAATTCGATGCAAAGCCGCCGTACCATGTTCAGTGTTCGCCGACATTTTCGCAGTCTGACCTTTTAAAAGCAGAGCACCTTGCTTTTGCGTGCAATGTCTTTTATTCAGCCGGGCGCGCCGTAACCTGGTTTTTGAGCCTGCTGCACCCGCTTAAAATAAAGCCGTCGCAGTTTTTTGCAGACTTTGCCGAGTGGCAGCGCTGCAACAACTGCGCGCGCAACACCGGCTTTGACCCATGCACGCAGCCGCATACAGAAATTGAGCGTATGCAGCTTTCGTTCCTTCAGTTTAAATATGAAGAAAAGCGCCTCTCTTATGCCGTGCCTGCCGTCCGCGACGTTGTGCGGCTGAACGGCGC
>CADBUT010000361.1 GCA_902797925.1 uncultured Spirochaetaceae bacterium | reverse complement strand
GGAATTCTATTTCAGTAAAGCCTTTGCCTGATTCAGCGTGCTTGCTCAAGTGGTTGAAAACTTCCATCGCCTGGTCGTAGTTCTTGTTGGCAATATATGCTTTTCCAAGATAATACCATGCAAGGTAGTTGTGTTCGTCTTTCTGGATAAGAGCTTTTCCAAGTTTTATCGCTGCAATATAGTTTCCTTCTTGGGTAAGACGTCTGATCTCTTCAGTACGTTTTGGTGCAATCATAGATTTTATTACAAAGAAAATAATGATAACAGCTACAATAGAAATTGCAATAATAGGAATTAATGTTGGATTCAAAATTACCTCCAGATGATTACACGGAAAAAACTTATTCCATAGAATAAGATTAATTGTTTTATGTCGATATGTCAAATAAAGTTTTTATCTCTTAACATAATTTCAATAAATCACTAAAAAAAATGCCGATATTTTGAATATGAAACTTTAAAAAAGTGTAACAATTCAAACTTCTTTTGGTTGTTGAATATGTCTGCAAGGAGATTTTTTATGAGCCGTAAAATAAAAATAATTTCAGTCCTATTGTTTTTTATTGGAACATTCTGCTGCTTTGCATCTGAATTATACGACAGGGCATTTGCCGCATACAAGAACAACAGCCCTGAAGAAGCGCGCAGACTGTTCTTGCAGTTAATTGAAGAAGAAGGGCCTGACGCTTCTGTGTATAATTATATCGGCGTTACATATTATCAGACAGGCGATTTTGAAAAGTCTATAGGCGCGTTTGAAAAGGGCAGCACGATTCCGTTCGCAAACCGCGCGCTTCTTTATTTTAATGCCGGAAATTCTGCATTTGCACTTAACGACTTTGCACGTGCTGAAAAATTCTACACAAGCTCAATTGCAGCAGACGACGAATATTCTTCGGCTTATCTGAACCGTGCAAATGCGCGCGTGAAGCTTGAAAAATTCAAAGATGCTTTCGCTGACTATGACGCTTATCTTAAGCTTGAGCCGGAAACAGAGCAGAAAGATTCAATCGAAGCGATGATGAAGCTGCTTGAAACAAAAGAGCCGGAAGAAACAGAAAAGCCACAAAAGAAATAGCTTAATCGGTTGCTGTACATGTCATTGTCGGGCTAAATGTTGTGTCATTGTCGGGCGCGAACCGGCAAGCTTGATAACAAGTTGGCAGAGAATCCTTTTTGAGTTGAATCCCAAGAATATGCAAGATAGCTGTTCGATAAGTTCCTTGCATAGCGTCATTCCGAACTTGTTTCGGAATCTCTGTGCCATATATAGCGTAGATGCTGAACCAAGTTCAGCATGACAATACGGGGCAGCCCCATGACAATACTTTTCAGCCGAGCAGCTTTTCAAATTCAGCTTTTAGCGTTTTGACGCGCTGCTCTGTTGCTTCTGAGCGGCACAAGCCCAATCTGATTATGCGCAAGTTCTGCGTAAAAGCTTTGACAGTATCAGACGTAAACACAGTTGAACTTGCTGAAAACGGGCAGTTCTCGCCGCTAATCCATAAGTTGCTTTCAAACGAAATTCTTTCAGGAATGTCTATCAAAATGTTGCAGAGCTTTGTGCCGGCAAGAGCGGCGAGCATGGCTTCTGCTTCAGTTCTTTTTTCAAGGTCTTCAAGCAATGTGTGCTTGGCGTTGCCCGCATCAAACGGAATTTCTGCAATAATCTGGAAAAGGCTGTGCTTTTCAAGCTGTTCGGCACAAGATTTTTCCTCAAAATTCTTAGAACCAATCAAAGTAAAAATCGAAGAATCATCAAGCGAATAAAGCTCTTCGGGGCAGATTAAGCCCTGCTTAAGCGCGGCATAAATAGTCTTTTTCATCATGGCGGTTGCAATGCGCACGTTTTTGTGCCAATAAACCGCACGGTACATCATATATTTTGAGAAAAGCACATGCTCAATTGACATAAGGCTTGCCGAATCTAAGAAAATGCCTTTCTGCTTGTCAGGCTTGAGCCGCGCAAGAATAAAATCAGTATCCTGAATGCCGTAAGGCACGCCGCAGTAATATGCATCTCTGTTAAGATAATCAAGCTTGTCCGGGTCAAGCACGCCCGAAAGCAAGATTCTGAAAAAGCGCGTTTCGTCGTCTGTTTCTGCTTTCTGATGGCTCACAATCGCCGCAGTCTGCTCTGGGTCTGCGCCGGCCTTTGCAATCAGCGTCTTTAGCGGTTCAGACAGAATCAGCTCGCTTGAAAGGTCTTCGTGGTCTTTGAGCGGCAGCTCTTTGAGCGAATGTGTGTATGGAAAATGTCCGATGTCGTGGAACAAAGCCGCCGCCAGAAAAGAGGCGCAGCCCTGGCGCGTAACCCATTGGTCAGCGTCTTTTTCGCATAACGTGCTCAATAGCCGCAGCGCAACATGATACACACCGAAAGAGTGGCTTGCGCGCGTGTGTGTCGCGCCCGGATAGACAAGCGAAGTCGGTCCAAGCTGCTGAATCTTCCACAGCCGCCTGAAAGCAGGGCAAGCCGCCGCGTTCATGAGCGGCTCCGTCAAATAAATATGATGCCAAATCGGGTCTCTTACGGCCTCTGTTAATTTAAATGCTTCTGAAAATAAAATCATAAACTGCCTTTGTGTTATTTTTTATATAGCTTTGCATGACTTCCAATACGATAAATGTATAGCTCAAGCACATTGTCTTTTATTTTATAGATTGTATTCGTTACCCATTATTATAAGTCCTCGAACATTTCATCAACTGTGTTGTAAAGTTTTAAAGTTCCCTTTTTGCGTTCGTTTTCCATTTGCTTATCAGCTTTAAGAATTGATTTGACCGTTTTTTTTGAATAATAACCGAAGTTATCCACATAGACTGAAGCACCGTCAATTTTAGCCATAGCCTTTAGAGCCTGCACAAAGGTTTCGCTTGCATCATTTATTACAACTGTCATTTGTTCTGCCTCCAGTGTATGCTGAAATTATAAGCTTGCAGGGCAAATCTGACAAGATTGTGTTTAGCCTTTGCACAACAGCCCCAAACAAGCAGCTCTTGTGCATCAACTTTCAAGTTTTGCGCAAGCAAAACTTTCAGCGGTGCGCTAGATAAAGCCCTTTCTGTAGAACAAGCTTATGCGCACCCGTCATTGCCGGACGTGACCCGGCAATCTTTTTGCTATTTTATTTCCGCATTATATGCTAGAATAAGCTATGCTCTGTTTAAGTTCACATAAAAATGTAATTATCTTGTCTGTATGTTGCTTGCTCTTCTGTTTTTTGTCTTGCAGCAAAGAAGTTGAAGTCTTTAAAGCCACAGAATCTACGGTAAAAGAAACAGTTGACGAAAGAATAAAAGATAAAAACTGGGAAAATGAAATAGAATCTCCGAAAGATTATGCTCTTGACATTTCAGAAATCAGCGCACCGCTTCCGGCAGCCTGTCTTGCCGTTCTGCCTTCAGGGAATATTTATCCGGAGTATAAAGATTTCGGCTCGCTTGATATATCGCGGCTTGAGTATAAGCTTTTGAACATGCTCGATGATTTTTTCAATAAGGCAGCCTTTGCCAGAAGAGACAGGCGGGTTGTTGAAGCAAAATACTTAGATCCGTCTTATCCGTTTCTGCCTTATGTAATGCAGCCTTATTTTGATAATCTGCCGGAAGTCGGTGACATAATTTATGGCAAGCCTGCTTTTCTTGATAATTGTATTGAAATTCCTGCAAGACTGACAGGTGATAATAAACATATAGATTTGTTGATTTATGTTTTAAAAGACAAAGAAGTGTGGTATATTGAACAAGTAATTTTTGGAGAACAAGTAAATGAATGAAGTTCTTACGGGTATTCAGCGTGATGTCGTAATCCAATATCTTAAGACTGAATCGCCTGCTTTAACAATTTCCGGTTCACCTCAGTTTGATGATACATTCAGGCTTGAACCCGGCTCATATATGACGAGGGAAACTGTTATTATTTTTCCAAAAAGCCTTGTTCCTTTATGGCTGCACGAAATAAAAAGCGAAGTTACTGTTTCATTTTATTTTAACAAGCGCGGGCTCCAGTTTAATTCAGTCTTGCAGACAAAAGGTGATTCTGCCGCAATCGGCATTGCTAAAGAAATTGCCAAGACTATTGACGAAGAAGTTTTTGACATAAATGCCTATCATGGCAGGCTTTTTTATAACATTGACAAAAAGGGAACAAGAAAGCCCGACAGCTTTGTTTCTTGTGTTTCAAACAAACTTTTCCCGCTTTTTTCGCCGTTTATATGGCAGAATGTCTCTTTTGACGATGAGATTCTGTTCTTTTCTCTGCTTTCACGCTATTCTTTTTTGCGCGAAGCTGACGTGCCTTTGGATTTGGCGGCTCTTCTTCATCAGACTGGAAAAATGCTCTTCTTTCCAGGCAAGCGGCTTCCGTCAGCGTCGCCATTCCCTTATGGTGCGTGTTTTCTTGCAAGAGATTTAGACAACCGCGCGCCTTTTTCTGATTCTCTTGCCCGCGTGCGCGACAACCTGCACATTCTGGCTGACTGCGTTTATGTGCCCATAAGCAAAGCACCGCGCGCCAGCGTTGTTTCAATTGAAAGATCGTATTTCGGGCAGTGCCGCATAGAAGATTACGCTTCAAAATGTGAATTTCAGCTTGTCTATCTTGCCGCCGCCGCTTATCTCGCGCAGTACCCGGACAAAAAAGCCGGTTCTGTTTTGGGGCGCGTGCTGCCTATGGACATTCTCTATATTTCAGATATGTATGTCTGCCTTGGCTGCGACTTAACTACAATCTCGCTTACGGAGCGGCAGGAGTACATCTTTGAATTCAGGGCCGGCATACGCGTTATTACGGCAAAGTGTATTGTAATGGCTGTGCTTGTAGAAGGCGCGCGCGTTTCGGTTATCTGCCGCTTTGAGTCGCTCAAGCCAGAAGACAAGCGTTTCTTGTATGAAAAGCACTATGGTGCGATGCTTCAGTAAGTGCCATGCAAAAACTTGTAAAAATTGCAAAAAAATCTTAAATAAATATACCATATTGCAAGACAATGTGATATTATCGCCAAAGTATAGTTACAACAGGCAGGTGCATGTGTATGTTTAACCGCAAAGATTTTGTTTCTGACACAGAATGGAAACGCTTCCTTGAGTTTTCAAAGGAATTTGAAACTCCGAACATTGTAGTGAATCTTAGGACAATCAAGAAGAATTTTATCCAGCTCAAAGATTCATTTCCTTATGCGCATATTTATTATGCTGTAAAGTCGAATCCGGGCATTCCTGTTTTAAAACTGCTTGATTCTCTCGGTTCAAACTTTGACATAGCATCGCGCTATGAATTGGACAAGGTGCTTGCTCTCAATATTTCGCCTGACAGAGTTTCTTACGGAAACACGATTAAAAAAGCAAAGGACATCAAGTATTTTTATGATAAAGGCGTAAGGATGTTTGCGACAGACTCAAAAGAAGATTTGAAGACTATCGCAAAAAACGCACCTGGTTCGCGCGTATTCGTCCGCATCCTTGTTGAAAATTCCCCGTCGGCAGACTGGCCTCTTTCAAGAAAATTCGGCTGCCACCCTGATATGGCTTATGATCTTCTGGTTCTTGCCCGCGATTTGGGACTCACGCCGTACGGCATCAGCTTTCACGTCGGCAGCCAGCAGCGCGATATCGGCCAGTGGAACGACGCCATTGCAAAGACAAAATACCTTTTCGAGTCGCTTGAAGACGAAGAGGGCATCCGTCTTTCAATGATTAACATGGGCGGCGGTTTCCCGGCACATTATATTCAGCCGACAAATGAACTCAAGGAATATGCTTCTGAAATTACAAGATACCTTCAGGATGACTTCGGCGATGATATTCCGATGATTATTCTTGAGCCGGGGCGTTCTCTCGTCGGTGATTCGGGCATCTTGACTTCAGAAGTTGTGCTTATTTCGCGCAAGAACAACACTGCGCTTGAACGCTGGGTCTACATCGATGCCGGCAAATTCAACGGCCTTATCGAAACTATTGAAGAATCAATCAAATATCCGGTTATTACTGAAAAAGACGGCGGAAAAGAGGGCTTGACCATCATAGCCGGCCCGACCTGCGACAGCATGGACATAATGTACGAGACTGAAAAGTACAGACTGCCTGTTGATTTGAAACAGGGCGACAAGATTTACTGGCTTTCTACGGGTGCTTACACTTCAACCTATGCAAGCGTGGCTTTCAACGGTTTTCCGCCGCTCAAGACATACTACATGGGCGAAGACGGCCTTGAAGAAGATTCAATCTGATTTTGCTTAACGAATGCCGGAGTACGGGCTGCCGCATCTCCGGCTTTTTTGTTTCAGATAAATTGTGTCAGGGAATGACCAAAAAGTTCGTTGAGTAGCGTCATTCCGAACTCGTTTCGGAATCTTTGTCCTATACATAGCGTAATATAGCGTAGATGCTGAAATAAATTCAGCATGACAATGCTTTTGAATCTGCAATCTTTTGGGCTTGCATTTAGATTTTTTAAGGGTTTTTCATGATAGATTCTCTAATATTTGATGTTGACGGAACAATTTGGGACACTACGCCAGTCGTTGAAAAGGCTTGGAACGCTGCGCTTGACGAATGCGGCTTGAGCTATGCACATATTACGGCAGATATACTTAAGTCGCTTTTCGGGCTGCCGATGGACACAATCATCGAAAGAATCTTGCCAAACGAAAACGATGATGTGCGGAAGAAGTTCAAGCCGCTCTGCTACAGCTATGAAGAAGCTTATGTTGAAAAAGAATCCGGCATTTTGTACGGCGGCATAGGTGAAACGCTAAAAGCGCTTGCCGCAAAATTTCCGCTTTTTATTGTGAGCAACTGCCAGAGCGGCTATATCGAGCTGCTGCTTAAAAAGACAGGCTTTGCGCCATTTTTCAAAGACTTTACTTGCAACGGCGACACCGGCCTGCTCAAAGACGAAAACATTAAGCTTATCGCAAAACGCAACGGCTTGAAATCGCCGGTCTATGTTGGCGACACACAGGGCGATGCTGATGCATGTGCTAAAGCAGGCGTGCCTATCGTCTACGCTTCATACGGTTTCGGCAAAATCAGCTCGCCAGAATATACAATCACCAAGCCGAAAGATTTGCTCAGCCTTTTCTGCAATTGAACGGCGCGCAAATTTGTCGTATACTTTAAGCATGGAATTAACAGTAAAAAAACGTATATATATTGCCTTGCTCTACGGTTTGATTGTTGCCTTTTCAAATTTTATAGGCGTTATGCTACCGATTCCGCCTTCACTGAAAAGCCTCAGCATGCAGGAATATTTGCGCCTGCTTGAAACATATCAGGAATATATTCCGTTGATAATGATAACCACTTATACCATTCCGACGGTTTTATGTTTCAGCTATATCCACAACACATCAGGTGATAAGTTCTACAGCCGGTTTATAAATATGCCTGCGGCTTTTTCTTTTCTTGGAGTAAGCGGCTGGGTGTTTTTCTTTATATTAGAAGCAGTTATTCTCTTTATTGTAAAATATAACAACGGCATATCAATCGCGCCGATTCTGCTGACTTCTGGCTTGAGCACAATGCTGATTGGGCTTTTGAGCTTTACAATCTCATATTTTTCGCTTGAAACGCTGCACCGCAAGCTCTTTCTTCCCATGTTTTTCCCTGAAGGTCATCTGACAAGATACAAGAACTTTGCCAATCCGTCGGTCAGGTTTCTGTTCTTTGTATTTTATATTTCCGCAGGCATTTTGCCCATGTTCTACATTTTTTCGGCTTTTTATGCGGAAAAGCTTGGCAGCGGAATAAAGCCTGACACCACAACGCTTGTTGCACAGATTGTGCTTATAGTTTTCGGCATAATTCTCTGCGTTGTTTTTCTTGATTATTTCAACGCGCCGCTCAAAAAGCTTTATAACGGAACTGAAAAAATTAAAAACGGCGACTACAGCACGCGCGTTAACATAGTCTCAACCGATTCTTTCGGCAAGCTTG
>CADBUT010000360.1 GCA_902797925.1 uncultured Spirochaetaceae bacterium | reverse complement strand
TCGTTTTCTTCCACAAAAGTCTCCTTTAAGTTAAAGATTCCCGCGTCGGGCGCGGGAATGACATATTATTCGTTTTAACCGAAATATCTTACACCGGCGGCAAAAATGTTCTGGCACTTGTTGCCTTCGATGTTCTTAATAAGCTCGTCTGAAGAGCCAAGATGCGCCGTTCCAATCGTACGCTCGTTGTGTCCCATCTTGCCAAGAACACGGCCGTCCGGGCTTGTCATGCCTTCAATGGCGAACATTGAGCCGTTCGGGTTGTCTGGCTCTGTCATCACAGGCTTGCCGGTTTCATCAACATACTGGGTGAAAATCTGACCTTTTTCGAAAAGCTCTTTTGCAAAAGCTTTATCGATGATTACGCGTCCTTCACCGTGAGAAATCGGAATAAGGTGGGTCTGGCTCTGAACGACAGACTGATGCTGCGCCCACGGGCTCAACGCGCTTACCATGCGTGTGCGGACGACACGCGAAATATGGCGACCAATTCTGTTGTAGGTCAATGTCGGCATTTCTTCTGACGGCGCAAGAATCTTGCCATACGGCACAAGACCTGTCTTTATAAGCGCCTGGAAACCGTTGCAGATGCCGAGCACAAGGCCGTCGCGGTCGTCAATCAATGACGTTACAGCCTGTGCAATGCGGTTTTCGCGCAAAACGTTTGCGATAAATTTACCCGAACCGTCAGGCTCGTCACCGGCAGAGAAACCGCCCGACAAAGCGAGAATCTGCGCCGATGCAAGCTCTTTCTGAAGCTCGTTAAGCGACGATTCAAGCATTTCTTCGTCTTTGTTGCGGAAAACCAGAATCTTGGTTTCAGCGCCGGCAAGCTCAAAGGCGCGTGCCATGTCGAATTCGCAGTTTGTGCCCGGGAAGACTGGCAGCAGCACTTTCGGCTTTGCCTTTCCGCCGACTGCAAAAGAAGCCTTGTCGCGCGCTTCCTGCAGGCTCCTGTGAGTTGCAAGCGCAAAATCTGGCAACGCTTCGGCTTTTGAAGCATCGTCGCTTCCGGCTGTAACTGGCGGGAAAACCTTTGCAAGCGGCTGTTCCCAAACTTTATATGCTTCATCAAGAGAAATTGATGTGTCTTTAACTGTGATTTTCTGTTCAGCAGAAGTTGTGCCAAGCTTGAACGATGTCGGCAAAGCTTTTTCAAAAGCGGTGCAATTTTCAGGCTGAACTTCGGCGATAATCGAACCGTAAAGCGGCAAGAACAAAGACTTGAGCGCATCACCGCCTGTCTTTGAAGCAAGCACTGCAACGGCGTTCTGAAGCTTTGCGAAGAAATCAGCGTCAAATGCAAGACCAACCTTGTTGCCAAAAGCCATTTTTGTAACGGCTTCTGCAATACCGCCAGCCGCAACTGGGTAAAGCGCGCTCACAAGCTTTTTGTCCGTCAAAGCGTGCAATGCTTTTGTGGTTTCCTTGAAAGAGCTGAAATTCGGCGTAAGGTCGTCTGTATATGCGCACGGAATAAAATAAACTGAATTTCCGGCTTTTTTGAATGCGCCGCTCGTAATGTTTCTTGCGTCTTCAGTTGTAACGGCAAAAGAAACGAGTGTAGGCGGAACTTTAAGCTCTGCGAAAGAGCCGCTCATGCTGTCTTTTCCACCGATTGAAGCTGTACCCATCGCAGTCTGCGCAGACAACGCGCCTAAAAGAGCGGCGGCAGGCTTGCCCCAAGCTGTTTCTGATGCAGTGCGCTCAAAATATTCCTGAAACGTAAGACGGCAGCTTTCTGGCAGACCGCCCATTGCGGCGATTCTTGCAAGAGAATGAAGGACTGCAACCTGCGCGCCATGATACGGCGACCAGCTTGCAATGCGCGGGTCGTAGCCGAATGTCATAAGGCTTGAAGTTTCAGTCTCAAAAGGCGGAAGCACCGGAATCTTTGCGGCACAGCCGTTTTCTGGTGTTGACTGATAGCGGCCGCCCATCGGGAAAGTGACTGTGCTTGAGCCGATTGAGCCGTCGAAACGCTCGCTCAAGCCGCGCTGAGAGCAGACCGCAAGGTCTTTCATGTTTTCAAGCCATGCATCGCTCAAGCTTGCGCCTTTTGCAAAGGCTTTTTCAACGCAGTCAAGCGGTCTGCAAAGCGGTGAATCTTCTTTTTTTACAGCCGCAATTACAGCTTTTGCGTTGCGGCTTGCACCGGCCGTATCCAAGAAAGCGCGGTCAATGTCTACAATTGTCTTTCCGCGCCATTTCATGATAAGACGGTTTGTATCTGTTACGGTTGCAATCTGAACCGCGTTCAAGTTTTCAGTTTTTGCGGCGGCAATAAGGGCTTCAACGTCCTTTTTGCGCACAACGATAGCCATGCGTTCCTGGCTTTCAGAAATTGCAAGCTCTGTACCGTTCAAGCCTTCGTACTTTTTCGGCACAAGGTCAAGGTTGATTTCAAGACCCGGCGCAAGTTCGCCAACGGCAACTGAAACACCGCCTGCGCCAAAGTCGTTGCAGCGGCGGATCATGCGGCTTACGTCACGGTTTCTGAAAAGACGCTGAATCTTGCGCTCTTCAACGGCGTTTCCTTTCTGAACTTCTGCCGCAGCAGTAGTTACAGACTTTACGTTATGAGCTTTTGAAGAGCCTGTCGCGCCGCCGATGCCGTCGCGGCCTGTGCCGCCGCCGACAAGCACAATGCAGTCGCCTGCATCCGGTTCTTCGCGCATAACAACATCAGCCGGAACAGCGGCGATTACTGCGCCAAGTTCCATGCGCTTTGCTTCAAAACCAGGGTGATAAACTTCGGCGACCTGCCCTGTCGTAAGACCAATCTGGTTTCCGTAAGAGCTGAAACCTTGAGCCGCTTCGCGCGTAAGCTTCATCTGCGGCAATTTGCCTTCGCGTGTCTGGCTTAGCGGAACTGTCGGGTCAGCTGCACCTGTTACGCGCAAGCTCTGATAAACCCAGGCGCGGCCAGAAAGCGGGTCGCGGATTGCGCCGCCGATACAAGTTGCAGCGCCGCCGAAAGGTTCAATTTCCGTAGGATGGTTGTGTGTTTCATTCTTGAACTGAAGCAGCCACCGCTCGGTTTTGTGTTCAGGCTCAATTACGCCGGTCGAATAATCGGCTGTGTCAACGTCAATATAAATTGAACAGGCGTTTATTTCTTCAGAAAGCTCAATGTCGTCAAGCTTTCCGTGCTTTTTAAGATATTTTGCGCCGATGCACGCCATATCCATAAGCGTCAGCGGCTTTTCGTTTGCAGAGCCTTTCTTGGCTCTTTCACCATAAAGCTCGTCGCGAATTGCGCGGTATTCTTCAAGAGAAGCTGTAAGCGGCGCGGAAATTCCGCCGTCTTCAATTTTAATGTCATCAAGCACGGTGTTGAACGTGGTGTGGCGGCAGTGGTCAGACCAGTAAGTGTCAAGCACGCGCACTTCTGTTTCGGTCGGGTTTCGGCCCTCTTCTTTGAAATATTTCTGCATGAAAGCAAGGTCTGCATCGTCCATCGCGAGACCCATTTTTTCGCGCATAGCAGAAAGCTCTGCGGCAGACATTTCAGTAAAGCCTTCAAAAACCGGAATGTCGCCCGGCTTTGTTACATTCATTGTAAGCGTTTCTGGAATTTCTGGTGACGCAAGGCGTGAATCAACAGGGTTTATAAGATAATGTTCGATTTTTTTGCGCTCGTCTTCGCTGACAGCACCTTGAAGAAGAACGATTTTAGCACAGCGCACTTTTGGCGCGGCATCTTTTTCACCGGCGTTTGCGGCAAGCAATGAAAGGCACTGCTCTGCGCTGTCAGCGCGCTGGTCATACTGACCGGGCAGATATTCCCAGATAATCGCCGTTTCATCCTTGTTCAGCGGAAAGTGCGTAAAATAGCAGATGTCACTTTGCGGTTCTGAAAAAATGCGTGTTGCGGCATCACGGCAAATGTTTTCTGAAACATTCTCAATATCATAGCGGTTCAAATAGCGAACAGCCTTAACAGCGTTTATTCCGAGAAATCCTGTGATTTCAGAATATATGCGCTTTGCTTCATTAGAAAAATCTGATTTTCTTTCAATATAAAGACGGAACATGCGACAAGTATATGTAGAATCGGCAAAAAATACAATACGCGTTTTCTTTTCGCTGTAGTCTAATCTACAAATATAGTTCAATCCGCGAAAAGCATCGCTTTTGCTACGCAAAATCTCAAGTATGTGTACACCGCCACGCCCTACGCCTTTGTACAACCGCCCAAAACGAGCAGTCGTTGTGCACCAGCATAAGAGGGAACAGTGTCACCCCTATACAGGGGAATAATGTCACCTGTATAGAGGGGAATCGTTTCACCCTTATAAGAGGGAATGGCAATTATCCGGCGTAATGCCGGTTTGTTGTATTTAAGCCGGAACGATACAGCTCCGGTTTAT
>CADBUT010000359.1 GCA_902797925.1 uncultured Spirochaetaceae bacterium | reverse complement strand
GCAAAAAAGCTTGATGAGCTGGGGCTTGGTTCAGTGCTTACAATCGAAAAATCAGACAAGAAAATCGCAAAGACCGTAATTTCTGCCACAAAAGCGAAGAATCAGCAGATTCTTGAAATGGATTCGCTTCAGTCTGTTACACAGAAAGACATCAAAAACGGCAAGTCTTATCTGAGCGCAATGAAGCAGAACCTTGATACATTGAAGGCTGCGCTGAACTAGCAGCTGGGCGGGCGGCACACAAACGCATTTAGCGCGCAAGCCGCCGCCTGTTCAACTAAAGCAGCCGCTTAAAGCTTCGCTAGCCCGATAATGACAAATTCTAATATAAAGGAGCATGACATGAAAAAGAGCATTTTATTTTGTTTCGTGGCGGTTTTGCTTCTGCAAATGTTTCCGGCTTGCAAAAAAGAGCCGCAAACATCAACAAATGCGCAAAACACGCAACGTCGGCAAACTGAAGCAACAGCACCAAACGGAACAGAAGAACCTTTGCAGTTTGCCCAGTCTTTTGAAGACTCACTCTATGACATAGAAGAAGACGATTTTCTTGCTGCCATGAATATCGGAATCGGCTCTTCGGGTGACGGCCCGGACAAAATTGATATTGACTTAACGAAATGCAGCTACACCATGGCTTCTGCCATAATTTTTGACATGCTTTTAAGCCAGAATGACTATCTCGGCAAGAGAATCAAGATAAAAGGGCAGTTCTGGGCAAACGAAGATGATTCAAACCAGTTTTTTGCTGTGCTCATTTATGACGCAACCGCCTGCTGCCAGACAGGCCTCACCTTCAAAGACAAAAACAGACGCTATCCCGAAGATTACCCGGCACAGCTTGAAGAAATCGAAATTACAGGCGTTTACACAAAAGAAGAAATCGACGGCATGAGCTATGCATACATAGACTGCACAAAATAAACGTAACAGCTTAATCGATGCGAGCTAGTGCGGGCTGGTGCGGTGCAAAATAAGCCCGGAACAAAAATGCCTTTCATGCAAAAATCCTTGCGGGTTATCCGCTCTCGATGTATAGTAATCTATAGATGGAAGGCAATTTTTCACCAATTAAGCAGTTATATAAAAACCTTTTTTCCATGGACGTACCTCTAGAGAAGCGGATAACTCATGCCATGCTTTTTTGCTCCATGTTCGGCACGTTTTTCGGCTTCATCGAATCTTTTGTGCTTCATCTGCCGATTTTTGCAGTACTGCTGCCGCTTATCTTGTTTTTTATGCTTCTGGGGTTTTCTTTCTGGGGCTTTTACACAAAACGTACGGAAGTTTTTGCTCTTGTTTCCATTTCTGTTATAGGTTTTGTCGTATTTCCGCTGATGTTCTTAGCAAACGACGGTATGCACGGCGGTATGATTTTCTATTTTGTAATTGCAGCCGTATGCATTGCCCTTGTGCTTAAAGGTAAGGCGCGTTTTATTCTTTTTATTGCGATTATTGCAGAATATACGGTGCTTTTCGTTTTTTATAAGAATGCACCGCAATATTTTCTGCACATGACGGACGAAACAGCATTTATTGATCAGCTTTGCAGCATGGTGATTACAAGCCTGATTCTTTTCAGTTTTTCGTATTCAGTTGCACACCAGAATTTGCATGACCGCGAAACTATCAAAAACCTTTCTAAAATGTATGAAACACAGGCGAACACAGACGAACTTACAGGGCTATATAACCGCCGCTATTTCAACAACTTTTTGAAGCTTGCAATCAGCACACTCGGCGACACGGGCAATCTTCATATTGCAATGCTTGATATAGACGACTTTAAGGTTGTGAATGACAAATACGGTCATCCTTTCGGCGACACAGTGCTTCAGCGGTTTGCAAAAATTCTCAAGAAAACCGAAAGTGAAGGGGCTACAGCCTGCCGTTACGGCGGCGAAGAATTCCTGCTGCTTATTCCCAAAAAGGATAGAGCCGAAGCGCTTCACATTGTTGAAAAGATAATCGAAGCAACCTGGGCACAGATTCAGATTGGCGAAAACGGCTTTGTAACCGCAAGCGCGGGCTTTGTAACTTGCACCGAAAACATGTCTTATAATGAGCTGCTTCAGGAAGTTGATAAGCGCCTATACGCCGCTAAAGCTGCCGGCAAAAACCGTGTAGTTTCAGAATAAGGCACAGCTGCTTTTTATGGCATTATACAAATGCTTTCTTTATGTTTTCTGCAAAATTTTCATCTGCATT
>CADBUT010000358.1 GCA_902797925.1 uncultured Spirochaetaceae bacterium | reverse complement strand
GTTGTTGACCCGCGGAATAAAAACGAGATTGTTGTGTATGTTTCGCCGGTCTACAAAGAGACAATTGAAGACACGCCGGCTTATGTCTACCGCAAGGCTAACGAGCTTATTGGCGAGGTTGTGCTTAAAAAGCATGGCGACAAAGTTGTTGCTGTGCCGCAGTCTTCGCGCGTCGGCTCAAAAATCAAGGTCGGCGACCGCGTGCTGATAAATGTTTCAAATCCGAACTAACAGCACCGGCGTTCGTTCATTATGTAAAAATAAAAGTTTTTACGCATTTTGTGTACATTTCAATAGGAATAACTAGTATTATGGTAATAGACCGCTTGGAAAAGTTTTCAGGCGGGCTTTACCTTTACTCTAAAAGATGTTGAATATGAAAGGAAAATTTGTTTTTGCCGCCTTGTTTCTTGCCGGCGCAGCTTTCACTTTTTGCGAAACCGCACAGGAGCCGGTTGTAATCGGTACAGAAATTGAAGCACTGGAAGAAACTGGAAAAACGTCGGTTCATCAGGCTGAAGCTCCGGCTGTAGATAAAGAGGGCCTCTCTAAAAAAGAGACCGGCACTGCGGAAGTTATAGACATAGACTTGTACGAAGACGGCGAGGAACCCGAAAAGCCCGGCACATTAAGCCAGAAAGACAGGCCATATAAAGGCTGGAAAATTCAGGAAACAGCTGAAAATGAGAAAACAAATGTTGTAAAGATTGCAACTTTTGACAGCCGGATTGCGTCTATACATATTGACGAAAATCTGGATGTTGAAAAAATCTTAAAGTCTGTGGGGCGCGCACTTGATGCCGCATGGCAGCTGCCAGGCATGAAGGCCGAAAAAGCGGCAGTTTATGTCGATGATTCGGCGCATTTCCGTTTTGTGATTTTTCCGACATCGTTTGTTTACAAAGACATTAATTTATGCGAATATTTACCGTCGGGTATAGCATTTTCTTATGATTCGTCTTTGACCTATGATGTTGTGCTGAAAGTCGGTGATGTTATGCCGCGCGTAACCGGGATTTTTGTGTCTGAAAAGAATCTGGCAGAACTCCTCTACAGTGCTGCCATTGCACCAGATGTGTACATGTACGATGACAATCTTACAGCCCGCGTTGAGCGCCTTGAAAAGGCTCTGCTTTCATTGGCGTCTAAGTCAATGTATTCAAAACCTTATGAAATAGACCCCGGTCTTATTCAAATAGTTAAAAAGTTGTATAGCGAGAACAATAATATAACCAAAAAGGAAGTAATTGCCTGGCTGAAACAGCAGAAAATTAAATATTCACAGTCTGATATAGACACAATCTTTGTTGTTTTGCTCGGCATATATGAATAGGTTTTTGGAAATTTATGGAAAAAGATGTAGCAGAATTGAATCAGAAAAACAGTGAAAAGTTGCTGCCGTTGCGCGTCGGCATTGATGTCGGCTCAACGACTGTAAAGATTGTCATTCTTGATGAGCACGACAAGATGCTTTACGGCGATTACGAGCGGCACCGCGCAGATATTAGAAGCACAATCATTTCTGTTGTCACAAAAGCTTTAGACAGCGTGCAGAATCAGGTTGAAGGCGGAGCTTCGCGCGCTCTTTCTGTGCGCGTAACCGGTTCCGGCGGTTTCGCGGTTTCGCAGTGGCTTTCAATTCCTTTCATTCAAGAAGTTGTGGCTTCTACAACGGCGGTGCGCCACATTATTCCGCAGACTGATGTTGTAATTGAACTTGGCGGTGAAGACGCCAAAATCACGTATTTTACTGGCGGCATTGAACAGCGCATGAACGGCACTTGTGCCGGCGGAACTGGCGCATTCATTGACCAGATGGCCGCACTGCTTGAAACAGATGCAAGCGGCTTGAACGAGCTTGCGCGCGGTGCAACCACGATTTATCCGATTGCGGCACGGTGCGGTGTTTTTGCCAAAACAGACGTGCAGCCTCTTATAAATGAAGGCGCACGAAGAGAAGATATAGCCGCTTCAATTTTTCAGGCTGTTGTAAGCCAGACAATATCAGGCCTTGCATGCGGTAAACCGATACGCGGACGTGTAGCTTTCTTGGGCGGTCCTCTGCACTTTCTTGACCAGCTGCGCCACCGTTTTATTGAAACGCTCAAGCTTACAGGCGATGCAATCATCGTGCCTGAAAATTCGCAGCTGTTTGTGGCAG
>CADBUT010000357.1 GCA_902797925.1 uncultured Spirochaetaceae bacterium | reverse complement strand
TGGACCATCCATGGTCATGCGCGGCCCAAGTGCATTTAATGAAATAGACATGGGCTAGCCTCCTATAAAAGAGCAAAAAGAAGTGGCGCTCCTTCTTTTTGCTTTATAACCACATCAAAAAGATGACATCCAGAAGTCTCTTTGATGTTTTTAAGTTAGCGCAAGATACTCAGAACATTCTGAGATGTTAAATTTGCCTGTGCCAACATTGCAGTACCAGACTGTGTGAGAATCTGGTTCTTGGTAAATTCAACCATTTGTTGTGCCATATCAGTATCGCGGATGCGTGATTCTGAAGCTGTTAAGTTTTCAGCAGCAATTGCAATACCTTTAGAGGCAGTTTCAAATCTGTTCTGGAATGCACCCAAGTCTGCACGCTGTTTTGTAACAGTCTTCAAAGCATTGTCGATTGTAGCAATAGTCATGTTTGCATTTTCGGGAGTAGTGAGTGAGATGATAGAATCAGCGTCGCCGTTAAGACCAGCAAGGCCAAGGGCTGTAGCAGTCATTGTGCCGACAAATACTGAAACATTCTGATCAACGTTTGCACCAACATGGAGCTGGAGGAAACGCTGGCTGCTTTCGTTGTTAGCAAAGCCGCCTGTGAGCAAGTTCATTCCGTTGAACTGTGCATGGCTTGCAATGCGGTCAACTTCAGCAACAAGCTGAGATACTTCAACCTGAATCTGGAGTCTGTCTTCAGTAGAGTAGATACCGTTGGCAGCCTGAACTGAAAGTTCGCGGATGCGCTGAAGAATATCTGTTGTCTCCTGGAGATAACCCTCTGTTGTCTGAATGAAAGAAATACCGTTCTGAATGTTGCGGTTTGCCTGGTTCAGACCACGAACCTGTGAGCGAAGCTTTTCTGATACAGCGAGACCAGAAGCATCATCACTAGCTCTGTTTATTTTCATTCCTGAACTGAGTTTTTCAATGTCCTTCTGAACCTGATCGTTTGCGATTCCGAGCAAACGGTTAGCGTACATTGAACTCATGTTGTGATTAATTACCATAGATATAACCCTCCGTGTGTTAAATCAAAAGCATTCCATGCTTTCTATACTGTGTATGTAGTGAGCAGAATAAAGCTATGCGCCTGCCTTATTCCGTTTTAGACTCATACAGCAGAAGCAGAAACTGCGTACAGTTTCCGCTCATGCTGTTACATACACCACGAAGGGTATTTGTCAAAGATCAACTATGCCTTCTAAAAACGGCACAAATATAATGGCGAAAGCCGTTATATGAATAGTATCACAGAACGGCTTTCTTGTAAAACCTTTTTTGGTTTTACACCATTATATTACACTATCTGAGCAAAGACAGAACATTCTGTGAATTGCTGTTAGCCTGAGCCAACATAGCAGTTCCTGCCTGTGTAAGGATCTGGTTCTTGGTGAATTCTACCATTTCGCCAGCCATATCAGTATCACGGATGCGTGATTCTGAAGCAGTCATGTTCTCTGCTGTGTTGTCAATTCCGCGGACAGCATGTTCCAAACGGTTCTGGTAACCACCGAGATCTGCTCTCTGTTTGTTTACCTTTTTCAATGCTTCATCAAGTGTGTTGATTGCGCGGTTGGCATCATCCGGTGTAGCAAGGCTAAGAACAGCTTCACTACCGATTTCGCGAACACCAAGAGCAGAAGCAGTCATTGTACCGATGTACACCTGAATTCTCTGATCCATGTTTGCACCAATATGGAACCACATAGATGCTGTAACAGCATTTTCTCCAGTTGGGCGAGCGAAACGACCTGTCAAGAGGTTCATTCCGTTGAACTGTGCCTGGCTGGCGATGCGGTCAACTTCAGCAACAAGCTGAGAAACTTCAACCTGGATCTGCATACGATCTTCAGAGGTATAGATACCGTTAGCTGACTGAACTGAGAGCTCACGAAGTCTCTGCAAAATATCAGTTGTTTCGTTCAGATAACCTTCTGTTGTCTGGATGAAGCTGATACCATTAGAAGCGTTCTTTGAAGCCTGGTTCAAACCACGGATCTGTGATCTCATTTTTTCAGATACTGCAAGTCCTGATGCATCATCGCCTGCGCGATTGATTCTCATACCTGAAGAAAGTTTTTCCATATTCTTTTGTACTGCGAGGTTTGTAATACCGAGTACGCGGTGTGAATAGATAGCCGACATGTTGTGGTTGATGACCATAGTTTTTCCTCCATGGAAAGATGTCAAACAGCATCCGTGCTGCTTGTTTTGTGCAAAACAAGCTGATTAAGTACAAGGCCACTATTTTGCTTGTTTTGCACGATGAAAAATCATGCAGTCTGTTGACTTCTACGAAGAACCTGACTGTCATAACTTCTCATAAGTAAGCTTCGGCAAAAAGATAAAAAAACTTGAACGAAAAAAATAAAAAAAATTGAGTTTTTTTAGAAATTTTTTAGAAAAAGACTGAAAAATGAAAGGCTGCCCGGTAAGGCGGTGCTGAAGTGTCATTTTGACCTTGTTTCAAAGCCTCTACGCTATATGTAGTGTATGGGCTTTGAGACTATTCCGCCATTTGAGCAGCCATATCTGTAAGAAAGCTGTATTAAAACTAAAAGCAGATGTCCGCCGTGGCAAGAAGCGAGGCAAGCTTTTTGCCTGCTTTTCCGCGGTGAGAAACAGCGTTTTTCTGCTCTTCTGAAAGCTCTGCTACTGTCTTTCTGAAAGAGGGCAGAAAGACAACCGGATCATAGCCGAAACCGCCTGAGCCGGCAGCTTCTTCGATGCTTGAAACGAGGCTGCCTTCAAGCGTTTCCTGAACGGCGTAAAACCGCCCGCTGCCGAGATAAAGCACCATGGAGCAGACAAAACGGCAGCTTCTAAGCTCGCTGTCGGTGCGCGCGTCTTTCGGGTTTTTTGCCCTAAAAGAGGCGAGCGCGGCGTTTGTCTGCTCGATAAGCAGCCTATTCCGTTCCTGCGCGTCTAGCTTTGCACCGGCTTTTTCGCCTTTCATGTCGTTTATGCCGGCGTAGCGCGCCGAGTAAATGCCGGGCGCGCCGTCAAGCAGATCTACGCAGATGCCCGAATCGTCTGCAATCACAGGCTCATGCACTATTTCCCAAAGCGCGCGTGCCTTAATCAGACTGTTTTCAACAAAAGAAGTCCCGTTTTCCAGCGGGTCAAATTCAATGCCCCTGTCTGCCGGAATGAGAATCTCATTCGGTTTAAATATTTGGGCAATTTCGCCCTGTTTGTGGCGGTTACCCGAAGCTAGAAAAATTGTCATGTACGCATTATAGCCTGAAACGATGTTTTTCCGCTATAGATTCTCCGGGACTCTTTCGTAAACTCAGCTGTCAGTCATATTTTTCCGCTTAAAAAAATCTGGAAAAAGTTTATGCACATATCGTAGTTTATTATCTATACTGTATACACTTACGCCGAGAACTTCTGCAATAAGGCGTGCCGGTGTCACAATTTGCGTGCTTTGCTGATTTTCCAGAGATTTTTCATAATGCTCTTGAATTGAATCCATCTTCTCGGAAACTGCTTCGTATCTTATTGAGGCTGAACCTTCGAGAAGGTCCCGTTCAAAAGAATAGCGGCATTTCATAAGATATATGGACGTTTTTCTTTGCGCAATTTTCCGTACGTTGTTTATTCTTGATTCGAGCTTTTCGTTTAAGGTGCGGATAATTCTGAACATTTCTTCGGCATTTGTTTTGCTTATTCTGGCTATTTTCAGTATCTGTTCTCTGGTAACATAGGCAGAAGCTCTGTATGCAAGAAGAGGCAGAATGCTTATAAAGCGTTCCGGAATGTTCAGAGATTTTGCAGTAATATCAAAGCCGGTGCTCGCATCAAAAGATTCTTCTTCGTCATGCAGTAAATCACTTGCGAGCGAAAGTTTGTATTCACGCTCAATAAGATTTTCTTTTATGTGATTTTTCACAGAAGCTTTTTGCCATGTATTTTTGTTCCTAGAAATAATAAAACGGAGATACTGCTCAAGAGAGGCTTTCTTTTTGTCAAAAGATACTGCAATCCGTTTCATTAGCGGCATAAGTGAAAGTATAAAATCATAGCGTTCATCTTCTTCAAGGTAATTGAGAAAAAAGAAGTCATAGTGCTCGTAAACAAAGAACAATAGCCGTTTTGGGTCAAGTTCTGTTTCTTCCATTTTTTTAAGTTGCTCTGAAATCTTGTGATAATCAGTCATTGATACTCCTTTGCAGATGTCTGCAGAGGAGTGAAAAAGCAGAAAATGTACCAACTTATAAATTAATTTTGTAAATAAATAATTTTGCAGAAACCGAAATTCTCCTGGAATTTCAGTTGATAGATAAATTTTTGTAATGGAATAAAATATTTGTAATGTTTAATGAAATTGATCTGGTGATTTTTGTTACTATATATGGGAAGAAAAAAAAGGAAACGGCAAGATTTTCACCGTTTCCTTTAAAAATGAATTTGAAGCTAAGTTTAAGCTGTCATAATTTTACAAGATTTTTTGAAATTCTTGTAAAATTTGTGGAATAAGCTCTTTGATTACAGCCTTGCAGGACGCACCTGAGGCATTTTTGTGACCGCCTCCGCCAAAGCAGGAAGCCACACTGCTGACGTCAACCTGTTCTCTAGATCTGAAACCGATTGTGCACTGTTCCTCTGTTTCCTGCCTGATGTTTACGATTGCCTCAACACCTTCTATAGCGAGCAGGTTCTGGTAAAGAGCGTCAGAGTCTCTGCCGTTTTGGCCGTATGCCAATGTGTCTTCCATGGTTTCGTATGTTATGATTAGTTTTCCGTCAAAATAAGCTTCTGCATGGTCAAGCTGCTTTCCAAGCAGTTTTCTGCTTGAAAATGATTTGCCGCCGGTCATAAGATTGTACGTTTTCTTTGGGTTTGCACCCTTGCTGATAAGCCTTGAAGCAGCCATAAAAACATCGGCGCTGTTTGATTCCAAAAAACGGAAAAAACCGCTGTCTGTAGAAAGCCCGAAGAAAAGAATTTCTGCTGCGGTTTTTGTCACTTCGCCATGAACCGCTTCAAAAAGCTGCTGGACAATATAAGCCGCTGCCGGGGCTGAAGCGTCAATAATGCAGTTTCCGCCTGAAGAATCTGAAGTCTTGTGATGGTCAATGATGAATGTGTCAAAATCAAGCTTTGCAATATTCAGTTCACCGATTCTATCTTTAGAAGAACAGTCCGTAATAAACAGACCGTAATCAGTGATGTTTTGAATGTCATCAAATTCAGTTTTGAAAAGATGTTCATAAGCTTTTGTTTCGGTCTTTTTGAAAGGACCGGCAGAAAGAAGCACCGTCTTTTTGCCTTTAAGCCGCAGAAGTTCGTCTAGTGCAAGGCAGCTTGCAATACAGTCTCCGTCGGGCTCTTTGTGACCTGCAATGACAAAGGCAGAATGAGAATCAATAAATCGAAAAAAATCGCTGATGTTTCGTTTTGAAATCATAGCTTATAGTGAATAAAATAATCAGCTTTGTCCAGTATATTTGAAGGATAGTTATAAAAAGATAGTGAAAAAAACAAAAAAATAGTTTTACATAGAATAAAAATGAATGTACAATGTAAATATTAGAATTACAATGTAAATATCAGGATTGGGCGATACTAGAATCGAACTAGTGACCCCAAGCGTGTCATGCTTGTACTCTAACCAACTGAGCTAATCGCCCTGACAGGCAGAAATGTAACATATTAGTTTATGATGGTCAAGGGTTCAGGAAAGAGGGGAGATACGATGAAATTTTTACTGTTTTCTAATTCTGCAGAAACACAATTCCGGGTCAGACGGATTGTCAATCCGGCAGAAGATTCACTGGTGACAATAAAAGATGAAGGGCTTTTTTTAAGAATTATTCAGTCATGCAGGTTTGATCTTTTTTTGATAGATCTTAGAGCCAGCTGCTACTTTTCAAATTTACGTTTAAAAATGAAAGAATGTAAGCTTGATACTCCTTGGATTTTGCTGAGTAAGGAATCAAATCTTTCGATTAGTGGTTATTTTAGCTATTGGAATGCTTTTAACGGAATAAATCTCAGCTCTGACGGTTCTTCAGCATTGGAAAAAAAGCTCAGAATGCTGGCTCTTTCGCTTAAGAAAAATAACAGTCTGGGCATGAGCAAAAATGCCAGAAAGCTTTTGGACTTTTTTGTGGATTATCAGAACAAGTCTATATCAATTGAAACTTTGCAGGAAAAAATCTTCGGAGAAAAATCAGACAAAAACAGAAATTTGCTTTACGGGCTGATCCATGAAACAAGAAAATCAATCGGAGATGATTTTGTAAAGCCGCGTAATTTAATCAGATGCACCAAAGGCCGTTACAAGCTTGTCAGAATTTATCCTGAAAAAAGTCTTGATGTCTGCATCTATGGTCTTCCTGTTGAAAACGAATATGCAGACATCTTTCCGGCTTTTTACACAAGCCACGGCTATGATGTTTTTCCGTCTTATGGAAACGATGAATACGAGAGCCAGCCGGAGAAAACTGAAAAAGAAAACCAGGATATTTTTGCGCCTTCCTTTTCTGTGGTTTATGACACTTGCAAAAAGGAAAACGATAAAAAGCGCGCTTCATATACAAAATCTATTTTTGCAGAAATAGTTGAAGAACGCTGTATGTATTCCTATCACTGGCTTAAAGAGGTTCCCAATTCGCAGTATTTGTATGAGGCTGTTGAAAGGCTGAACGGCAAAAAGGTATAAAAAAAGGCTAATCATTTCTGATTAGCCTTTCTAGCGGCAATGGGGCTTGAACCTATGACCTGCCGGATATGAGCCGGATGCTCTACCAACTGAGCTATGCCGCCGTAATGTCTGGCATATTACATGAATCAAAAAAAAATGTCAAGCTGTTTGAACGGGGTGCTTTGTTTTTTCTCAATAAAGCGCTTCTGCTGATTGAGCAGATATATGTTCATTTCAGTTTGGAAAACCTTTTTCGGTTGATTTGCTTATTTTGTTTAGCGTTTTCTTAAATATTTTTCTTGAAAAACCTTAAAATGCGATTTATACTTAGAGGAAAGGTTCACGGAAGAGCCTTCTGTTTTTTTCGGATTTGTGCCTGTAGGGGGTGGTACTGCGTATAAAAATGATTAAAACAGAACGTAAGTGCCGTTTCAGCCTGTTGCAACTAAGGAAGGAGTTTTGCTATGAAAAAGACCGCTATTGTACTTGCATTATTACTTGTTGTTTCTGTATCTGTATTTGCTTTTAAAAATGAATCAGAGTACAGCTACAGAAATATTCCACTTCAGAAAGTGTATAACAACCAGAATGGGTATATTGCTTTGTTTACGCTTGACGGCTATAAGGTTTCAAAGTCTTATCTGCCTGTTGACTGGTTCCGTTTTGGAGATAACCGCGGACACGTTATTGCAGTGCCAAAGGGCTGCTACCCTTATATGACGATTGTTTACAAGAATAACGAGTTCCAGTATGTTACTCTTGCTGTGCCGAAGAATCCGGCTGACCCGTTCTGGGGCACATTGCCGGCAGGAACAAATCTTAAAGAGAAATTTGCAGTCGAATCTTTCCAGATTGACTAATGAATGTATTCGGAAACTAACAGAGTTTTCTGACAGGTCTAATCTGTTATAGCAGGCAGGGCGGCAGTTTTCCGCCCTGTTTCTTTTTTAAAGAAAAGTTGAAAACCTACTTGAACAAAAAAAAAGAATATGATACATTCTTAAACGTTAAATCAATGGGCCATTAGCTCAGCTGGTAGAGCAACAGACTCTTAATCTGTGGGTCGACGGTTCGAAGCCGCCATGGCTCAAAAAGCTAAATCCTTACATAAAAAGGGATTTAGCTTTTTTTATTTTAAATGAACAGACTGCGAAAAATAACTGTTAGCAGACTGTTAGTAAACAAGCAGCCCTAGAAATGCCGGAGCTTGAAACTCTAAAAAGCTAAACCCTGAAAGTTTAGAAGGAGTATTCTTGCGGACGGTATATCTTTTTAAGCGGAACGGCGGCTTTTATTACGCCCAGTTTCGTGACCCGGTAACAAACAGAATCACAAAAACCCTTTCCACACACACAACAGACTATGCACAGGCCATGTCTAAAGCCTATGAATTTATGAACAGTGATAAATTCGCGGTGAAACAGACAGAAGCAGCGCGCATAATGACCCTTTTAAGCTCTTCAAACCTTTCTGCAAACGATCTCTTATCAATCAAGATGCTTTGTGAAAGGCTGCTTTTGAATACCAATGCAGTTTCCGGGGCTTCTCTTGAAACACAATCTGTGGCTTTTAATGCACCGACAAACAGACCCACAGATTTTTTTGCTAACATTTTATCTGTGGGTGAACAAAAACCAAAAACAAAACACAAGCTTCTCGATTTTCTTACAAACTTCTGGGATTATGAAAAAAGCGATTATGTCCAGGACAAGCTTGCTCACGGCAAGAGAATCGGCAAGCGGCATTGCTATGAAATGACTAGAAACCTGCTTTACTGGCGCGACTTCTTCAAGCCGGAAGAAACAATCGAAGAGCTCGCACCAGAACGGCTAAAGGATTTTGAAAAATACTTGAGAAACCGCAAGACAGCAAAAGGCAGCGGAACGCTCTCAACCGTGACGATGGACAACATAATAAAAACCGGCTCGATTGCCTTCAAATGGGCGGTCAAAGAAGAATACATACAAAAATCGCCATTCGACAGGCTGACAGTTTACTCAAAAGAAAACCGCGAGCGCGGAATCCTCACAAATCAGGAAGCTGCAGCACTTTTCAAGCGCGGCAAATGGACGGACGACAGGGCAAGAGTTGCAAGCCTTGTAGCCATGACAACCGGCTTGAGATGCGGCGAAATCCTCGCCTTGCGATTCTGCGACCTGGAAGAAAACCGAATACAGGTGCGCCATGCATGGAGCGAAAAGGACGGCTTGAAAACACCGAAGAACGGCAAATCTCGCATTGTTCCGCTTCTGCCAGCCGTGCGCAAGGAACTTCTCAAGCTCGGCTTGCAGAATCCGCACAACGTCAAAAGCACGGAACGCTTCATCTTCTTCGGAACGATACCCGAAAAGCCGATTGTGCATAACTTGCTTAATGACGGCTTGGCCGAAGCACTGGAATCAATCGGAATCGACGAAGACCAGAGAAAAGAGCGCAACATAGTATTTCACAGCTGGCGACATTATTACGCAACAACAATCGCAAACAAAGTTGATGAACGCCACGCACAGCTTGCACTCGGCCATCTGTCGGCGAGCATGACAAAACATTATGCAGACCATAAACGCGAAGAAGAAATC
>CADBUT010000356.1 GCA_902797925.1 uncultured Spirochaetaceae bacterium | reverse complement strand
CCGAGCATACAGCCGCAGCCCAAAAAAACAGAAGGTTCGTTAAACGTGATAAAATGCTTTACCCTGTCGCCGAGCTTTTTCGCCACGGCCGTTGCGTATTCTTCAAACCAAGCGGAACTTTCTGGGTTGAGCCAGCCGCCCTTAAGATAAAGCGCGTAAGGCAAATCCCAGTGATAGAGTGTCACAAAAGGCGTAATGTTGTACTTCAAAAGTTCGTCCACAAGCTTGCTGTAAAAATCAAGGCCTTTTTCGTTTACCGCGCCAGTGCCGCCGGGCAGCACGCGCGCCCATGCAATTGAAAAGCGGTATGAATTGAGCCCAAGCTCTGCCATAAGCTTCACGTCATCTTTGTAGCGGTGGTAGTGGTCGCAGGCAACAGTGCCGTCAGAGCCGTCCATGATTTTTCCGGGCTGTTCGCAGAACACATCCCAAATTGACGGCGATTTTCCGTCTTCATTCCATGCGCCTTCAATCTGATAAGATGCCGTAGCCGCACCCCATGCAAAATCTTTTCTGAAACTCATCGTATACCTCTCGTTAGTCGCGTTTGCTGTTTTCGTGCTTTCCGCAAATGATTAACTGATTATATCATACTCTTTTATCAAAATGTGCTTTTCTTTTGAAAGAAATTCAGTAAAGAAGCAGAATATGTGCTATAATGCTTGCAATTCAAAATTAAGGGGAAACCAAAATGAAAAAAGTTGCCGTCAGCCTTGTGCTTTTGTTTTTGGCCTATGCCTGCTTTGCGAATGATACACTTGTTCAGAAAAACTCAGGTGGAAACGATTACATCATCGGCGAGGCAAATGACATAATCATAGAATCTGAAATTTTGCAGATTGATCTGTTCGATGATTATTATCATGTTTCTGTTGATTATGTTTTCAGAAATGAAGGTGCAGAAGCCGTTCTTGAGGTTGGCTTTCCAGAAATTGAATATCAGAGTGATGACGATTATATAAAGACACGTGTTATCCAAAATGATGTACAGCATAAACTCTTTAATTTCAAAACTTCCGTAAACGGAATAAATCAAAATATAGATTTTGCGGATGCTGATATAATCATCGATACTGTTAGCCCCAAAATATATGAAAAAATAATGCACTTCTATAAAAAAACAGTCACATTTCCTGCAAAGCAGAAAACTAATATTCATGTTGAATATGATAATTTTTACTTAAATACACACGAATCAAGAGCTGTTGAGTATCTTTTAGGCAGTGCTGTCTGTTGGGGCAAAATCGAAAATCTTAAAGTTATTGCAACTCTTAATTCAGAACAGATTTTTTTCAATTCAGACTTGGGAATAATTAACAACAAGCCCTTTGATATTCATGTTGAAACTGAAAATGAATTGCGGAAGCTTATTCTTTCTTATAAAGATTTGAATCTTGAGCTTGATTCTAAATTATATTTCTTGATAGCTGATGGAATCTTTGGTTGTGTTTGGGATTATTATTTTGATTACAAAGTTTATCCCAGATATATGTTCGAGCTGCTCACAAAAGAACAGTTGCGTTTATCTCGGAATCTGATATATGCATTTCACGGCTATAAATTCAAAGACAAAAAGCTTGAAGAGCGGTTCAAGAAACTCGGCTTTTACAAAGACAACAATAAACCATTCAGCGAAAGCTCCTTTAACGAAAAAGAACGTGCAAACCTTGAACTGATAATGAGCGTAGAAAAAGAAAAGCTGTGAACTGTTTTCGTGCTTTCCGCAAAATGATTTAATGATTATATCACACTCTTTTATCAAAATGTGCTTTTTGTTTGCGTTTCTATCAAGGCAGCGGAAAGGTTTTCTCTTTTTCACGCTAAATTTGAAAAAGCACCTTCTAGATAAAGTGAAAGAAATGCTTTGACCACAACAGGGTCAAACTGCGTGCTGGCGCAATTTTCGATTTCTGCAACAATATACTCAAGCGGAAGTTTCTTGCGGTAGGGGCGGTTGGAACTCATCGCGTCAAAAGTGTCTGCAACCGAAATAATGCGGGCAACCCACGGAATGTTCGTGCCGGAAAGCCCGTCTGGATAGCCTTTGCCGTCAAAACGCTCGTGGTGGTGGTGCGCGCCGGCTGCAATGTCTTCTTGAATCGTTATGTCTTTCAAGATTTCGTAACCGCGGAATGCATGGCTTTTCATGACAGCAAATTCTTCTTCGGTAAGCTTTCCGGGTTTGGTCAGAATCGATTCTGGAATGCCGATTTTCCCGATGTCGTGAAGAAGCGCAATGTTGTAGAATTTATCAATGTTCTCTTTAGATTCGCCAAGCCTTTGTGCAAGCATCCGTGTATATTTGGCAACTCTCTGCGAGTGGCCGTTGGTGTAAGAATCTTTGCCGTCAATGCAGTTTGAAAACGCGCCAATAATTTCCTTTGTAAGCTCTTCATGCTCTTTCCTGTGCTTTTCCTGATATTTGCGCATTTTTTCGTATTGAAAATAAATCAACAGAACTGAAACGACAGCAGCTATAGTTGTAAAAAATGCCGGAAGCATCGATGTATGGTAATGATTGTTCAAAAAAGTCCTTGTCAGCCGCATTGTACGCAGCGTAAGAATCAGCATTGCTGTACAAAAGCCGAATCTCCGGTAGAAAAGCACCATGCTGATAAGAATAATCGTCATTATTGAGGTGTAAACACCTGCAAGCGATGAATATGTAAACTGATGCGAAGCAATCGTAAACACTTCTTTTGATTTGCTTACACCTCTTGAGCTCATTTCAGCATGATAGTAGAGCGCGCACAAAAGAATAAAACCGATTACAGAAAGAATATTCCGCGCCGTTATGTACTTTTTGAGACTGAAATTCTCGAAGCTTTTGCTCTTGTTTTTATTTTTTGAGTCGGTATCCATGCTTTGCTCCTCAAAGAATTGCTATTATTATAAACCATGTTGCAGAGAAAAAAAAGATATAATAGAGATTTTTTATATTTTGAACATTATACTCCGCAATACATTTGCGCGCTAGAGTTTTCAGTTTCAAAATCACTTGAATTTAAGAAAAAACTGAAAAAAAATGGCGCAAGCTATTGCAATTTTTTTTGTTTGCGTGTATAGTCTATCCATCACTTGCGGGAATAGCTCAGTGGTAGAGCGCCACCTTGCCAAGGTGGATGTCGCGGGTCCGACTCCCGTTTCCCGCTCTAATTTGAAAGCAGTTCAAAATTGAACTGCTTTTTTTATGCCCGCAGCAGAGTTCTTTTCGTAGTAGTTCATTCTATGGTTTAAGATTAGCTGGCGAAAATCGGGTTTGAGGCTACGCTCACCAACCAACGCTCAATGACCAGATTAATCTGGGGTTCTTAGGGGCGGTAAGCCCCTAAGCAGTGCCGGGAAAGGAAGGGGTTAAAGGGGAAGGGAAACCCTCGCTTCTGAGTAGGGGGTTGCCCTTCCCCTTGGTATTTCGATAAAATCAAATAAGCAAAATCTGACAATTTTGAGTTTTAACATAAATCAGAGCCAATAATTATAAAAAGTTTTGAACTGAAGCATAAACTGGCTCAACCATAACGGGAGAAAAAAATGGCTGATTTAAGCAAGATGCGTAACATCGGAATTATGGCGCATATCGATGCCGGAAAGACGACAACTTCTGAGCGCATTCTGTATTATACAGGCAAGATTCACCGCATCGGCGAAATTGACGACGGCGCGGCAACAATGGACTGGATGGAGCAGGAACAGGAGCGCGGCATTACAATTTGCAGCGCCGCGACAACAACTTACTGGCGCGACCATCAGATAAACTTGATTGACACACCAGGCCATGTTGATTTTACTGCTGAAGTTGAGCGCTCGCTCCGTGTGCTTGATGGCGCTGTTGCAGTGCTTTGCGCCGTCGGCGGTGTTCAGCCGCAGACAGAAACTGTGTGGCATCAGGCTGATACATACGGCGTTCCGCGCATCTGCTTTGTAAACAAGATGGACCGCATCGGCGCAGATTTTTTCAGAGTAATGGACGATGTGCACGAAAAGTTCGGCGCAAAGACGCTTGCTCTTGAGATTCCGATTGGCGCAGAAAGCAACTTTGAAGGCGTTATCGACCTTCTTAAGATGAAAGAATACCGCTTTGACCCGGCAGACGAAGGCGAAACAATAATCGAAAGCGAAATCGATGAAAGCCGGCGCGCACTTGCCGAAGAATACCGTGAAAAGCTCGTTGACGAAATTGCTTCTGATAACGATGAAATTGCGGAGCTTTATCTTTCTGGCGAGCCTGTGCCTAACGAGATGCTGCAAAAAGAAATAAGACGGCGCACAATCAACCGTACGCTCGTTCCGTTCCTTTGCGGCTCGGCACGCAAGAATTGTGCAATTCAGCCTTTGATTGACGCTGTTGTAGATTATCTTCCGTCGCCGACAGAAGTTCCGCCGGCACAGGCGTTCCACGTAAAAAAAGAAGAAGAAATCTCTGTTTTGTGCGACCCTGATGCAAAGATGCCGGTCGGGCTTGTGTTCAAGATTCAGTATGACCGCGAAATGGGCGCGCTCTGCTTTGTGCGCATGTATTCGGGCAAGATTAAGGCCGGCGACCAGATTTTCAACGT
>CADBUT010000355.1 GCA_902797925.1 uncultured Spirochaetaceae bacterium | reverse complement strand
CGCTCACAATTGTGTGCATATCGCATTTTCTGCTCCGTGCCGCAAGATTTTTGTTGAATGTTATGATATAATCACCTTTGTGGAGGCGGACAATATGATTTTTGATTTTTCTAAGGGCGGATCTATAATGCCGATAAACGGCAACATGGGCATGGACAATGACGGCAATCTTCACGTAAGTGTAGGCGATAATTGTTCGATGGACATGAACAGCGGCGAGATTCATTTTACATCATCTTGGGGAAAGCATAAATCTTCACATAGAGCATCTTCACTCAATAATATTGATGACTTTGATGATGATTTTTAGGCAATGATTCTGGCAAAGCAATTTACGTCTACAAATAAAACTAAGTCAAAGTTAATCTAAAAACTTTTACATCATACAAAAGCCTGCGTAGGCGGATTTTGGTGCGCAAAACACTCTGCAACCCCGAAGGGGTGAAGCCGTTTTGCGTGACGGAATCCGCCGGGAGCAGGCTTTTGCTTTGCTGCAAATCTTCTTAGTTTTCTTTTATAAACATTTGAGAACCTTTGTAAACCTAACTATTGACTTTTAGGTTTACAATAGACTACACTTGGCGCATGAAAAACACTAAAACTTTACTGATCGCATTCATTGCAATGTTTGCGGCTATCATTTCTTTCAGCGGATTCTTCAAAATTCCGCTTGGCCCTGTTCCTATTGTCTTGCAGAATGTGTTCTGCATTCTCTGTGCTGTACTTTTGGGCGGCGTGCTTGCCGGTGCGCCGGTCGCATTGTTTTTAGTTGCAGGCTTAATCGGGCTGCCAGTTTATTCTGGCGGCACAAGCGGCATCGCGGTTTGGGCTGGGCCGACCGGCGGTTTTCTCTTCGGTTATCTGCTCGGCGCAATTGTTGCAGGGCTCATCGCGGGCAAGCCGGGCGTTTCTGAAAAAAAGCTTACAACAAGCACAATCTTAAAAATTTCGCTTGCAGTCTTGGCCGGAATGATTATCATGTATGTTCCGGGCATAATTCACTTTGCAAGATGGGCTGAAAAGTTTTCGAAAGTTCCGGAAGGCAAAAGCGCACTCGCCTACACGCTCGGCGCATGCGTCATTCCGTTCATTCCAGGCGACATCATCAAATGCGTAATCGCAATTCCTGTTGCACTGAAAGTTCGGCCGGTTCTTGCACAATATCTCTATTCAAGCACAGCACCGAAAGCTTCAGATGATTCAGATAAATAACGTCTGCAAAAGCTTTCTCACGCCAGAAGGCAAGCTTGATGTGCTGAAAAATGTGTCGCTTTCCATAAAAGACGGAAGCTGCATGGTTATCGGCGGCGAGAACGGCTCGGGCAAGAGCATGCTCATGTCGATAATCGCCGGGCTTGAAGCAGCTGATTCTGGCAGTGTTGAATGCGGCGGCAAAACTGGGCTTGTGTTTCAAGAAGCTGAAACGCAAATTCTCGGCGAAACGCCGCGCGAAGACATTGCGTTCGGCCCGAAAAACCTTGGGCTGAACAAACAGCAGGTTGCACAAGCCGTAGAAGATGCGCTTGCAAAGACTGGCCTTGCCGCCAAAGCAGATGCCCCTTCGCGCTTTTTGTCTGGCGGCGAAAAGCGGCGGCTTGCAATTGCCTGCATGATTGCGATGAACTTGCCGGTCATAATCTTGGACGAGCCTTACGCCAATCTTGATTACACCGGCGTAAAGCAGGTGAACGCGCTCATCAAGCTGCTCAAAGCTGACGGCAAGACGATTCTGATTCTTACACATGAAATCGAAAAATGCCTCGGTTTGGCTGATGACTTTACAGTTTTGTTCCGCGGCGAGATTGTCTTTAGCGGCAAGCCCGAAGATGCGCTGCAACAAAATCTTGAGCAGTGGAACATACGCAATCCGCTCAATTCTTACCGTGAATTGAAAGACCTTGTTTGGGAATGACCGCATTTTAATTGCATTATATATAGAAGGAAGTTGATGAACGAGAAACATTCGCTGTTCGCTTATAAAAGAGGAAGCTCATTTTTGCACAGATGCCCGGCTTGGATAAAGCTGCTGTTCATTCCGGCGGTCAGCATTGCGCTTCTGCTTTTGCCGTATCAGTTTTCGCTTTTGGCGGCGGTGTGTCTTTCGTGCTTGGGCTTTCTGGTGCGTATTTCTGCACGTGAACAGCTGACAGACTTGAAGCCGGTGCTTTATTATGCGGTGCTTCTCGTCATGTTTCAGATTCTCGCACTTGATTATAAGAGCGCGGAAAGCATTGCGGCTTCTTTTAAGGCAGCGTTTTCGTGGAACAGCCAAAAAGAGACTGTTTTTTTCTTTTTAAAGCTCGTCGCATTGATGCAGTGCGCGTCTTTGCTTTTTAAGACTTCAACCTCGCTTGAACTAAGAGAAGGAATCTCGGCGATTGAAGCCGGAATCAGAACCGCGCTTCACCTTAAAAAAGAAAATGCTTTTTCAGAGATGATTTTCATGTTCCTCAATTTTATCCCGATGATTGCGTCAATTTGGCAGCAGCTAAGGCGCGCGTGGGCGGCTCGCGGCGGCAAAAACGGAATCAAGATGTACATTCAGCTTTTGCCGGTGCTGTTCTTTGTCGCCATGAAAAAAGCGTGGAACATGTCGCGCGCAATTGAAGCCCGAAAGTGACGGGCGCAAAACAATAGCAGACCCTGAAACAAGTTCAGGGTGACAGCTGCCATTCCAAACACTGCGCACTGACCGCATGTCATGCTGAACTTGTTTCAGCATCTACCCAATACGATGTGCAGATTCCGAAACAAGTTCGGAATGACACTATTGTACATATGTCAAAAATCTTGATGCAGTGAAACTTCGCCTGAAAGGAGCGCTTTTGTCGTTCCGTCTTGAAGCTTAACCAAAAGCCGCGCGTCGTCGTCTATGCCGGTAACTTTTGCTTCGTAAACGCCGGCCGCAGAATCAATAACAGGATGAACCTTTACAGTCTGACCAACCAAAAAAGACAATGACTGATATTCGCGCATCACTGCTTTTGAGTCTTCATCCAATATGCTTAAAACTTCGCCCGCAACTTCTGCCGCAAGCTGGCTTCTTGAAACAGGCGTTTTTTCGTCTTGCAAGATTGAGCCTGCAACTTTCGCCACGTCTTTGGGGAACTGCGCCGAACCACCTGAAATGTTTATGCCGATTCCGATTGCGGCAGCATCAATTGCGGAAGTTTCAAAATTGATAAAGCCTTCTGTGAGAATTCCTGCAATTTTTTTGCCGTCAAGATAAATGTCGTTAATCCATTTGATTTTCGGCTCAACCTTAAAAAGTCGCTGAATTGCCCTGCACACGGCAACGGCGGCAGACGCGGTTATTTTCGCCGGGTCTGCGTTGAACTCTTTCGGAATGTGTATCATTGTCAGATAAATTCCGGTCTTTTCCGGCGAGCAGAACGTGCGGCCAAGCCTGCCCCGCCCCTGCGTCTGGCTTTCTGCAACAATTATGCGCTTGTCAAGCTTGAGCCTGTCGCCATCGGCAAGCAGCTTTTTTGCGTATGTATTTGTCGAATCAATCGTCTTGAAACATTCCACAGATGCTGAACTCAAATTCGGAAACGCTGAAACAAGAAATGTCTTTACAGCTTCGGCTGAAAGAACATCAGATTCGCCGTTATAGACATAGCCGCCGTTTGTAGTTCCTTCTATTATAAAGCCCTCTTCTCTAAGCGATTTTACCGCCTTCCAGATTGCAGCCCGGCTCACACCGCAGATTTCGGCAAGTTTCTCGCCAGAAACAGCCTCGCCTTCCGACCGGCTCAAAACATCAAAAACATTTTCTCTGGTAGTCATAAACTGATTATACGATAAATGCGGAAATATTTCATCTGTGCAAAAGCCATAAAATGTCATTCCGAACTTGATTCGGAATCTGCGTTTTGCGATAGCTTAATCTAAATTTTAAGTTCAGCATGACACATAATCTTACACCGGGTATTCGCCGCTGAAGCAGCCTTTGCACCATCCTTCAAGGCATCTGCCTGTTTCAGCAGGGCAGCATGAGCGGAGCGCCTTTATCATGCCT
>CADBUT010000354.1 GCA_902797925.1 uncultured Spirochaetaceae bacterium | reverse complement strand
GAAATGAAGAAAGTTATATTTAGTGTGCTGTTTTTGTGTTTTTCTGTTTTTTGCTTTGCTCTTGGTGTCCACGAAGAATATGAAAAAATCGAAAAAAAGATTATGGAAAACCCACAAGTTGTTTCTGTTATTGTAAGCGGAATGTACGGCGATTTTGGACCTCCATACTATGCAGATATTGTGCTAACGGGCGACAGAACATTACATATTGTTAAATTTGATAAAACTTTATCTGGAGAATGGATAGGAATTGATAGAATTGGAGAATATGAATTTGGACTAAATTCATATATAAAAAAGAAGCTAAATGAAAAAGGAACTATAGACGGTTATCTGATGGCTAATGTTAAGGCAGAAGCTTTATCTATAATGTTAAGTAAGGAAATATGTACTGTCGATAATATAATTAATAACTACGATGAAATTTATTCTTTGGCAGAAACCCTTGCTAAAGAAACACGAGAAGAACGATCAAAAAGACGTAAACTTGGAGAAATTCAAGACGATCCAAATTTTTCAAATCTGATTGGCAATTTTGAATCTGATGAATGTTGGGGGCAAGTCTTTGCACGAGTTTATTCAAAAGACAATTGGCACAATCCTTCAGGTTATTATTGGGAAGGTATGTTTGCAGATGAATAGCTGATTCTTATAAAACATTTCTAATTGTCTGACAAGAAAGATTCAATGCCGATTTGCCCAAAATAAGAAAATCGCTCGGCCTTGAAAATTAAATATTTTATCAAGAATGAGGCTTTTCCGTGACAGAATGGCTCTTTTCGCATGAGGTTATTCCAAAAACAAAGATTATTCGGCGAAAAGTGTCGATTTTGCATTCGCAAAATCTCAAGAATCAGCAAATTCATCTGGAATATTGAATATTCCATCAAGAATGGAGTGTTTCCGTGACAGAATGGACTGTTTCTGTCATGGAAGGAGGTTTTTCCGTGACAGAATGAGGTGATTCTGTCATAGAAAAAGTATATTCCATCAAGAATGAAGTATTTCCATGACAGAATGGGCTGATTCTGTCATGGAGCCGAAAAGCTGGCTGACCTCAGTTGTAAGCGTAGCGAGCACGCTTGTGGTTGAAGCGCGGATTTCCGACGGGAATGAAGCACTATTTTTGAAACATTTGATTAATATCCTAAAACATACAGTCTTTCACAAAACAGGAAAAAAGACTAAACTGCTAATCTATGGAACTTATCACGCTTAGAACGGAAAAAATGCTTGCCGGCGGCGACTGCCTTGCAAAGCTTGACGGAAAATCAGTCTTTGTAAGAGGCGCGCTGCCCGAAGAGACTGTCAAAGTCAGAATTACAGCAGACAAAGGCGATTTTTTTACTGCGGAAATCGAAGAAATAATTGAGCCTTCAAAAGAGCGCATTGAGCCGCCCTGCCCGTTCTACGGCGACTGCGGCGGCTGTAACCTTCAGATTGCTTCAATAGATTATCAGCGTAAGCTAAAAGCCGAAATTCTGCGCGATTCGCTTTTGAGAGCAGGTCTTAAGCTTGAAGAATTGCCGGAAATCAAGATTACAGGCGGCGAGCCTTTCGGCTACAGAAACCGTTTTCAGTTCCACAACGGCGGTCTTAAGAAAAAAGCGGCAGACGAAATTGTGCACATAGACGACTGCCTTGTCGCCGTGAGCGAAATCCGCGAATATCTTAAAAAAGGCAGCTTCAACACCAAAGAGCGCTCTCACCTCTTTGCCGCAAACGGAAAAGTGATGCAGGCTAAAGATTCATCTGATAAAAAGAGCGGCCGCTTTGCCGGAATGCGCGTCAATGACGAAAATCTTTGCACGGTAAACATTGCCGGAAAAGTTTTGCAGTTCGACGTTCACGGCTTTTTTCAGTCGAACCTTGAGATGCTCGAAAAGACAATCGCCAAGATTACAGAAAATCTGCAAGGCCGCCGTGTTGCAGATATTTACGCCGGCGTGGGCACTTTTTCGGTCTTTCTGGCAGACAAATTTGATGAAGTTTATCTTGTTGAGCATAACCGCGAGGCGATTGTGCTTGCGGAGCGCAACCTTGCCAACGCCAGAAGCGCGAGCACAGCCAAGAACCAGAGCTTTGCCAAGCACGAAAGCTACGGCATTAGCGGCGCAAAATGGCCTGAAATGCAGGCATCGAGGCAAGACTTTGATGCAGTTGTAATAGATCCGCCCAGAAGCGGCATGGAAAAGCCTGTACGCAACTGGATTATATCGAAAAAAATTCCGGTTGTGCGTGCCCTTTCGTGCGACCCGGTAACTTTTGCGCGCGATGCCGTTGATTTGTGCAGAAACGGCTACACATTTGAAAGCCTTGAAATCCTTGATTTTTATCCGCAGACAAGCCATATTGAAACAATT
>CADBUT010000353.1 GCA_902797925.1 uncultured Spirochaetaceae bacterium | reverse complement strand
CTCGCAGTTTACGCAGGCTGCCGAGCAAATTTCTTTCATGTGCTTGCCGCCGGTTGTAGCGCACGCAACATAATGTGTCTGCTCTTTCGGAATAAGTGTGATAAGTCCGTTAGGGCATATATCGACACATTGACCGCAGCCGGAACAGTTTGAGTTTATTACAGCCGTTCCGTTTTTGATTGAGATTGCGTCCTGAGGGCAGTAGTTTATGCATGAACCGAAGCCGATGCAGCCGCAGGTACATTCTGAAACTGATTCGTAAATTTCCTTGAAAAGGCGGCAGTCCTGAATATCATCGTAGAAAAAGCCGCGTTTTGTGACCTTTCTTTCGGGATTACAGCGGACAACAGCTCTTAAATCTTTTGAGATAACAGCATTCTCTCTGGAAAAAACAATATCTTTTTCGTCATGGGAAAAAATGTCCTGAGTAACATTGATATTGCGGTCTTTCAAATAATCCGGGAGAAATCCAAATATAGTCCAGATTGCTAAAGAGACTGCGCTTATTATAAGCAGAAAAACAAGTAATGGGACTATCATTTGAAGAACTCCTGATTAAACCAAGAAAAATGATATGCAAAAAATGCAAAAAAGATGAATGCCGCGCTGAAAAATGCAACAGCGTAATACTTGAAGTCTTTTGGCGGCATAGAATTGTTAAGTCTTTTCCTGATTGCATATAAAAGCGGAAGCAGAAGAAAAACTGAAAGGAAAATGCCCGCTGCAATTGTATAAGCTTCAAGCAGTGATATGCTTTCATTTACAGCCAGCAGCATAATTGAAGAAGGCAGAAGAATTCCTGCTGAAACAGAACCCTTTAATAAATATGTAACAGAATCAATGATTTTGGATATTAGAATAACTGTTATAATAAGAATTAACGGATAAAGTTCTGCATATCCGCGTTTGACAAAAAACATAGATAAACCCCAGACAACCGGAAGCGAAAAAAGAATTGTCAGAAAGGTTTTGATTGCTGTTGTTCCAAAATAATGAATTGTGTTTGACTTCATCAACGCTTGTTTTAAGCCAATGCCGTAAACAAAGACTGCGGAAGAACAAAAAAGATAATAAAACAATAAAGAAAGGCTCATTTTGAAACCCTCCTTAAAATCATGAGTTTGCGGTTTATGTATGAGAACAAGGCAAATATAAGCCCCAGAACAATAAGTGTTCCCGGTATTGTTGCAAGAAAATGCAGCGGATAAACTTCACCTACTTTGAAAAGCGTAATTACTTTTATTCCTTTTGGAGCCGGTAGCGTTATAGAGCCAAACGCGAGTATATCGCGCATCAGAAAGAAAAGCAGAACAAGCCCGGAAAAAAGCCCTGTACGTTTTGAGGTGCGTATTATATGCTCTACAGGTGACAAACCGACTGTATCAAGTACATTTCCGTAAATATAAGACGAGAAAGCCGTAAGATAAAGCGCAAGCCCGGACGTAAACGCAATTGAAGGCGCGTAAAAAATCAAAAGCTGTTTGTAAATGCCTGTCAGCGCAATAATCGAAATGACAAGCAGGCTTGTAAGCATCGGCTGAAGATTGAATTTTTCAACAAAAAATTTTATTCCGAAACCACCGTAAATCAAAAGATTCAAAAGCAGAATTGCTACAATTCCATAAGCAAAACGCGGAGGAAACGGAATTATGATTGAAAGAGCAGCTGCAATATAAATGTAGTAGTAATTCTTGATCATTTAGCTGCTCCTTTTTCGTCTTCTGTTTCTTTTGGCGGAATGAGAGCCTGTGCCCTTTTCTGCCAGAATTCAATTATAGGTGCCGTAAGACCGTAGCCGAAAAGTCCTGTGTCTGTGTAAGTTGCGGTTTTATTCTCAAGGCCGCCCATGCCTGCAAAGAATGCATCATCATCATCGAATACATAAACTAAAGGCAGCGCACCTGCAATACCGTAAGCCCTAATCAAAACAGCATAAGCCGGTACAGATTTAAGATTGTTATTTTTTTCAAGCTCAAATACAGCTGCTGAAACTGAAAGCGGTGTCTGAACCGGGATGCTTCCTTTTATTGAATATTCTGCGCCGACATAGTCGTTCAGAACTTTTTCAGTCATCTGCTCAAGTCCGTTGTTCCAACTTTTCCTTGAACCGTATACCATAAAGAAAAGTATCAGAGAAAAGAGAATAATTAATATTGAAGAAGCACCTGCTTCATGTATAATCTGTTTTTTATCTTTCATGCTCAAGTCTCGATTTTAAGGTTAGAGATTTATAAATATTATAACATTTATCTTCAAAAAGCTGAATTATTGGTGATACAGTATTTACCAGAATAACAGTAAATACAGCACCGGTCGGCGAAGTTCCAGCCCCGCTCATTACAAATGCAGCGATACCCGCAAGTACGCCGTACACAATCTTGCCGGGCATGCTCATCGGTGTTGTACCGTACCACGAAAGCATAAAGAAACCGCAGAACAGAGTGCCGCTTGTAAGAAGAGCAAGAAGAATGTCACCCTGTCCTGTTATTCCTGTAAAAGGTTCAAGTGAAAAAAGACGGACTAAAACGGCATAAACTGTGAAATAGCAGACTGGAATCATAAGGTCAATCATTGAAAGCGAAGCCAGTATAAGTGAAGCTCCAAGCGTCAGCAGATTGAACCTGAAAGCCGGTATAAGCGCGTGTGTATCCCAGAAAAGTGATGTATAACCGTCCGGCAGAACAAATCCAAAATGATTCAGAATATGTGAATTCAAGAAATTTGAGACAATGCCGGCTTTTTCATTTAACGGAATAATATCCATTGAAAAAAGCATTGAAGCCGGGTTTGCAGATTCAAGCATTTCTGCTGAAAGCTGAAAATCAGGAAAAAACAGAGAACCTGTAAACCATGCAATGATTATTGTACATGCTGTCGGGTTTGCCCAGTTAGAAGCAAGACCGCCGAAACAGTATTTGACAACAAAAAGGCTGCACATTACAACAAAGAAAACCAGTACCGGCGGATACACTTCCGGTAAAAACATTCCGATTATTAGACCTTCAAGAATTGAAACAAGTGAGCCGACGGTCATTTTTTTCTGAATAAAGTTGTCTGCAACTTCTGCACAGACGCTTGCAAGCACAGACATTGCAATTACAATCAATGCTTTAAAGTCTTTGTATATTCCAAGAAATACCAGCTGAGGCAGAATTGCTGCAATCATTATGACTATGGTATTCGGCAGTGCCGGCGAAATATGTACGAACGGTGAAAAACGAAGTTTTGTGTTAATCTTCATAATGAGTCTCCGCTATTTTTTTTATTTCATTTATAGTCTGAAAAAGCGGCAGCCTTGAAGGACAGACCATATTACAAAGCCGGCATTCACTGCAAAGCAGCGTCATCTTCATTTCATCAGACGAAAGGTTCATTTTTTTCATATATTGCATATACAGCTTGTCAGGCTGAAGTTCTGCTTTGCAAATTTTTCTACAGCTGCCGCATCTGATACATGGCGATGTAGGCAGAAAATCAAGCAGCCGTTTTGGTAGAACTGTTATTGATTTTGTGTATTTTGTCACCGGCGTATCAAAAGTGCTTATTGCTGAACCGTATATTCTGCCGTTAATAAGGATTTTGCTCGGCTGAGAACAGAAGCCGCCGCATTCAGCAATCAGGTTCTTTATAGGCGTTCCGATTCTAACTTTGAAGATTTTGCTTTCAGCCAGTGCTTCACCGCCTACAGAGACAAAACGTGTCATTGAAGGCTGGTCTAAAACAATTGCCTCATAAACAGAAAGTGCCGTCATGCTGTCAATAAAAAGATCTTTCCTGCTGATAGAAAGCTCCTGCGGTGCTTTAACAAAATGGCGGACAAGGTTAAGAATATCGAAAGTACCGCCACTTGGATATTTTGAAACATCAACCGGAATAAAATGGAGAGGCACTGTATTGAACAGAATGTTCATAGCGGCGGCGTCTTCTTTAATATTTGAAGCTTTGTCATAAAGACAGTAAACAGCGCTTGGCTCGACTATATGAGCCAGAATAGACATGGCTTCAAGAATCTGCGGCATGTAATTTTTGGCAATAAACGAGTCGGCGCAGTTTGTCGGGTCAAGGTCATAAAGCCTTAAAAAGATTGTTCTGTTTTCTTTGCGGAGTTTCTGCTGCATAAGCTGCCTTGAAAGCGGTTCAGGCTTATAAAAGGTGTTTACAATGCCTTTTTCGCCTATGTCTCTTATAAGCTGGTCTGCAAACTTAAAGTCCCACTGCTGCTTTTTTCTAGGTCTTCCCAAAAAAGAAAAAGCACCTTCAGTTTTTATCGTAAGGCATGGGCCTGTTTTTCCATTTGGAAGAGAGATAACCGAAAATTTTTCGACTTTGCCCGGCACAGGCGAATGTATCTGACAGAGGCTTCTTGAATCGCGGGCAATAATCTGCCCTTCTTCAACCTGCTCGCCTACATAGACAAGCGGCTCTGTTTTTGTGTATTCGTCCTGCCACAATGCGACAGCCACTTCATGCGGAACATATGCATTCAAATAAGAGTTAAATGCGGCAGATGATGAAGTCAATTTTTTCGTAGAAATCATGGGTTACCTTTATCTAAACTGTTTATATGCAACTGTAACGAAATGTTTCTGCTCAAAAAGCATTTTTTCAACTGAAGGTTCTGAGCTTGAAGCAATTTTGGAAAGTACAGACGCAAAATATGATTCATCAAAAGTATACATGATTTTCCGTTCTGTTGAAACCCTTCCGCTGTCTTCATCATATTCATAAACAGGCATGGAAACTTCAGAACCGGCATAAGCCGGCGGAAACTTTTCGTTCAGAGACACATAAGGAAGCACATCAGTTTTCCAGTTAAGAGTAACAAAATCAGCTAAATCTGGCAATGCGCGCAACTGTGTTTCTGATGTAACAAGATTTTCATAAGCCGTATATGAAAAGCCTGTAGTCTTATAATATTCATGCGGAACAGGAAGCGAAAGACCTGTAAGCCCGCCCGACGAAAAAAAACGTTCTTTCGCTACAAATGACAGAACAAGCACACCTGTCGTCAATACAGCAAGAGCAGTCAGCTGCAGCTTTGATTTTAGCGTAAAAGAAACAGTCTGTGCAGAATTTATCAGGATAAAGCCTGTCTGCTTTTTGTTCCTGTCATGTATAAAGAAAAAGCTCAAAGCACACGCTGCCGCAAAAAATGCAGAAAGTCCCAGAAGAATTATGCGGAAATTTCTTGTGAACGGCACTGTAAGAATAAGCGAAGAAAGCATCATAAGTATAAGCACAACTGTCACAAGATCGCTGATTAAAAAGTTTACCCAGCCCGGTCTCTGCCAGTAATACTGAATTGAATAGGCAACTATAGGAAAGATTGAAGCACAAAGTGCCGCTGCAAATTCAGCAGAACCGCAGCAGAAAACAAGAAACGGAAGCTGAAGAAGCAGATAAAGCAGTTTCCGTTTACTTAAGATGAAAAATACAACCGTAAAGCCGAACGGAAAAATCAGAATCAGAACAGCAAAAAACGAGATTCGCTCTACGTGCCAAGTTGAGCCTGTTTTTTTTGTTATTTGGTTTAATTTTGAACCTAGATTTCCAGATTCTTTCAAATAAAAAAGATTGTTCTGCTGTGTTTCATCAAAAAAATATTTTTTGACAGCCTCTCTATAAGTCATTTCAAAACTTGTAACCGGAGTTAATTCGTTTTTGGGGCACATAGAAACAGAAGAAAAGCTTATTACGTCTGTTATGCCCTGTGATTCAAGTTCATTTAGAACTTTTTTTTCTGAAACTGAAACAGGAACGGCAAGAATTCTGTAGCCTTCCCATGTAGAAGCAACAAACTGAATGCGGAAAATTATAAGCAATGAAATAAAGCAGATGTAAAGAATTGGCAGAATGCAGTAACAGAAAACTTTCTTCATGGCGTTTATAAAATCGAAAAAGCGGTGCCGATAAACACGCCGAGAAGACAGCCGACAATAACCTCTAAGGGTTTGTGCCCCTGCACTTCTTTTACCGGATTAAAAGAGTCGATAACTTCTTTTTTTTTAAGTTCTGTGCCGATTGTATTGATTACTTTTGCCTGAATGCCGCTGGAGCGTCTTACGCCTACAGCATCTCTGACAGTAACAAGCGCAAAACAGCATGAAAGCAGAAAAATTTCAGAATTGATGCCTGAACGGTAGCCGATGGCCGTTGTTATTGCGGAAACAAGTGCAGAATGAGATGAAGGCATTCCGCCTGTTTTCCAAAGTAGAAGCGAAATAAGCTCTGAAAGCGAGTGTACTCGCCCTGAAACAAGTCTTATAAGCGTCTTTATAAACTGAGCCGAAAGCCAGCTGAATATAGCCGATAAAAATATCGGGTTCGTGATAAACATTTGAAGCTGAAATTTTGCAGACATTCCCATATATAAATCTATTTTGCCTCTAAGCCAAATTTTGTCAAGTAGTTATTTGAATTTTTGCAAAGCACCGCAGATGTTCCGCTTTTTACACTATCATCAGCATGAATTTTCTGATAAACTTTGGTAATGGAGTTTGTTCAGATTAAGACAGGTGCAGATGACGTCGGGCGGCGCATTGACAGGGTTTTGCGTAAACTGCTGCCGGGTGTTGCTCTGGGCGAAATATACAAGCATCTGCGCAAGGGCACAATTAAGGTAAACGCAAAAAAAGCCGCGCAAGATTACCGCATAAACCAAGGTGACGTGCTGTTTCTGGCTTCTTTTCTTGAAGCTGAAATGCAAAACTGCGGTGCGGCGCAGCTTTCAGCGCAAGCAGACGATGCAGTCTTTGCCCCGAATTCAGCTGATGCAGCGCGCTCGGCTGGTGCCGCAAAGCAAAACTACGGCTTTAAGCTTGAAACG
>CADBUT010000352.1 GCA_902797925.1 uncultured Spirochaetaceae bacterium | reverse complement strand
TACAACGAGCTTACTTCTACGCCGTTTGCATTTGAAGCTTGCGCTGTAGCGGCTTTTGACGCAGCCTGCCGCAAGGCAAGCCCTGAGCTGCTTGAGCCTGTGATGAATGTAGACATTCTCTGCCCGAAAGACTTTGTGGGCGACGCGATGAGCCAGATTACGCAGCGCGGCGGCATGATTTCTAGCCTTGAATCAAAGCCTTCTATTGAAGTTGTTCACGCGCAGGCGCCAATGGCAAAGATGTTCGGCTTTTCAACAAGCTTGCGCTCTGTTACGCAGGGCCGCGCTTCGTTCAGCATGTTGTTCAGCCACTTTCAGGTTAAGCCGGGCGGACTAGGCTCAGCTTACTAGCGCGTCATTCCGAACGCTACGCATCGACCGCACGCTCGCTACGGTCGAATGTTTCGGAATCTGCGCTCTTGACAAAGAAATTTGTCATCAACCTTTACAAGTTTTCGCTTGCGAAAACTTGCAGTGGTTTGCCAGATTAAGCTTATCTTGCAAATCAAGCTTAGTGGCAAACCCGAGACACAAACAGGATATTCAGATGCATGTAATTTTGCTTTCGGGCGGCTCGGGCAAGAGGCTCTGGCCGCTTTCAAATGATATAAGGTCAAAACAGTTCATAAAGATTTTCAAGAACCAAGACGGCGCGTATGAGTCGATGGTGCAGCGCATGTACCGCGGCATAAAAAGCGCCGACCCAAATGCAAACGTGACGATTGCTACGTCTGAAACGCAGGTCGCGTCAATCAGAAACCAGCTCGGCAATGCTGTTGAGATAAGCCGCGAGCCGTGCCGCCGCGACACTTTTCCGGCAATTGCGCTTGCGGCGAACTATCTGCTTGACGTTCAGCATGTTTCAAGAGATGAAGCCGTCGTAATTTGTCCGGTTGACCCTTATGTAGACGAATCTTATTTTAAGGCGCTTGCCCAGCTTGCAGACCTTGCCGCAAAAGGCACGGCAAACCTTACGCTGCTCGGCATTGAGCCGACTTACCCAAGCGAAAAATACGGCTACATAATTCCGGAAACTAAAGACAACGTAAGTAAAGTTTCAACTTTTAAGGAAAAACCTTCTGTTGAAGTTGCAAAAGACTATATCTCGCGCGGTGCGCTGTGGAACGGCGGAATTTTCGCCTATAAGCTCGGCTACCTTATCGATAAGGCGCATGAATATATCGATTATAAAGATTATTCAGACATGTTTGCAAAATACGAGACGCTGCAAAAAATCAGCTTTGACTATGCCGTTGTAGAAAAAGAGCAGAGCATTCAGGTTGTGCGCTACAGTGGCGGCTGGAAAGATTTGGGCACGTGGAACACGCTGACCGAGGCGATGGACGAAAACGTGATTGGCAACGCGATTCTGGACGAAACTTGCGAGAATGTGCATGTCTTGAACGAGCTTGATTCGCCGATTATCTGCATGGGGCTTAAAGACGTTGTGGTTTCTGCAAGCGTTGAGGGCGTGCTTGTCGCAGACAAGAACCAGTCAAGCTATATGAAGCCTCTTGTTGACAAGCTCCGCGGCGAGGTTAAATTTGCAGAAAAGGCGTGGGGCGAATACAAGGTTATAGACACTTCAGACAAGAGCCTGACCGTAAAGGTGACGCTGCGTGCCGGCAACCGCATGAACTATCATTCGCATGAGCGGCGCGACGAAATCTGGAACATCGTTTCGGGCAATGCAGTGGTTGTGCTTGACGGCGTGCGCAAAAGCGTAACCGCCGGCGACGTGGTTCAGCTCAAGGCCGGCGTAAAGCATACGATAATCGCTGAAACCGACATTCAGCTGCTTGAGCTTCAGCTCGGCAAAAACATCAAGGCCGAAGACAAGATAAGGTACGAGCTGAAAGACTAAGCTGAAAGTCGTTGTGCACCATTTACAAGTTTCCTGAAAGGAAACTTGGCAATTTCGCTAGATTAAACCTGAAATGTAGATTTATCTAAAGGCGAAATGCAAACCCTGCTAGTTTCCGCGTCGCGAAAACTAGCGACAGCTTTGTATACATGGCAAAAACCGGCAGCCTTTGTACATCTCCGCGCCCTCTAGTCTTTGTACATCATCTCCGAACATGCCGGCGTTGTGCATTCGTTACAAGATTAAGCGAAGCGGAAGCTTGGCGTTTTGCTTGATAAAGCTAGTCCAAAAATTGAGCTACTGCAAAACGCTCATTGTCAGGCTTGACCCGACAATCGTTGTGCGTTTATACTTTTCAGTAGAAGCAAATGCTAAACTAACGGATTGCGTTGTTGCTTTTTTAGGAGGGAAAATGAAGAAAAATATATTAGCTGTTTCCGTTTTAATCTTTTTATCATTAAGTATTTATTCAAAATCAAATCAGAATTTGATTTATATGAAGTCAGAATCATCACATTACAATGTTTTCTTTGAAGAAGACAAATGGATTTCAGAAGAAAGAATAACAATAAAGAATCTCTCTGACAATGCGATTATTTTCAAAATAGAAGGAATTTTTAAAGCAGATTACAAAAACAACTTTATTGCTGACACATATAAACTAAAAGGCTATGCTGATAAAGATAAGAAAAATCGTTTTTTTAAAATCGGAGCAAATGAAACCAAAGAGTTTAGAATATATTTTATTGGTAAGAATACGGGGAAAAATCAAAAATTTAATCGATTGCCTGTAGAAAAAGCGATAATCTCTGAATGCGGAAATACAATAAAATTGTTAGAATCTGATTATGAAGTTATAAGCCGAATCGAAAAGAATGGATATACGTGGTTGGAATTTAAAATATTAAATGAAGAGATTATATTTTTGCTTAAAGAGCAAGCAAATCCATTAATTGAGTTTTGCTTAGATGGCAAAAAGAAAATTGCAGGAGGAATTCCTTTAATCTGTTCTTCTGTTCCTTTAGGTTGTGACTATATGTTTACTCTGGACGACGAACAGAAAACTATATTGCATGACGATGTTTTAATTTTGCATGAAATATAGTTTAACTTCAAATCTGCTTTTCAGCAAAACGCTGGAGCTTGCTTGGCAGCGAAAAGCTAATGCAAAACGTGGTCTTTGGCGGCGTGCTTGATGCGCTTTTCTTCGTAAAGGCCTTTGTCGGCAACAGCCAGAAGCTCTTGCAAAGACGACATTCCGGGGCCGAATTCAGCTGCACCCATGCTGCATGAAATCGTAAACGGAAGCTTGAACTGCGCTGAGAATTCTTCGCTGTTTTTTTCGATTTTCATTCTTAGTCTTGGCAGCTGCTCAAGCGACATGCCAACTGCCACCGCCGCAAATTCATCGCCACCGATTCTCGCCACAATGTCGTTAATTCGGAATGAATGAGAAAGAACTTGCGCCTGACATTCAATCGCGGCATCGCCCATCTCGTGCCCGAAAGTGTCATTTATATATTTAAGACCGTCCATGTCGCCATAAATGACAAGCCCGGACGTGTTCATTTCAGTTGCAATATTAATCTGCCTCTGCCCGTATTCAAGAAAGCCGCGCCTGTTAAGAATATGCGAAAGCTCGTCTGTGTTTTTCTGCAAATTGAGCATAATATTATCTTTTTGCAGTGCCTTATTCTCTTTTGAAAGAAAAGCATTCGCTTCTTGAGTTGTTGTGTATTCATAAGCCTGCGCAATCGTGTTAATCAAAATCTTTAAGAATATTGAATAAACCGCAATTTCTTTTGTGCCAAGCTGACAGAGAATATAGCCGTAGTTCAGCTCGCCAGAAAAGACAGGCTGAAGAATAAAAAAGCCTTTCTCGTCTGCAAAAACATCAGCCGGAAAAGTAACATCTTTCGGATTGAATTTTATACCCGGATTGTATTTGATTTTTTCCTTGTTGCCGTAAAGAATCATCGAAACAGTCATTTCGTCTGAAAGGGCAAAATCTGTTTCGCCTTTTATACATTTGGGTTTGTCAAAGAAGCAGACGGCCATGTTCGTGATTTTTGAAATCTTCATCATGTCGAGCATTTTGAGCGAAAGCTTTTTGATTGTAACGGCGGAGCGCGAAATGTCGAACAACGCGTAAAAATCATCAATCTCTTCAAGAAAGTTGAAAAACTGGCGGTTTTCGTTCTTGTCTGAATTGTTGGACTGATTGCCGTAGATAAGTTCGCCTTTAGAATCTTTGAAAACGTTGCCAAGCGTCGTCATCGGAATGCAGCCGCAAGACTGCCTGAACAAAGGCTCTGTGACAAAATCGCATTTTCGCGGAATATCCTGGCCGTTGAGTTTTTCCCATAAAAGCCGCGCGCCAAGAAAGCCCTGCTTGGTCATGCTTTGGTTTATGGTCGTCATCGTCGGTGTTGATGTTGAAGCGTGAATCGAATCGTCAAAGCCGACAAGCTTTACGTCATCAGGCACTTTCACGCCGATTTCGTTGAATGCTTCAAGAATTCCGGTTGCCATCAAATCGCTTGCAGAGACAATCGCATCAAAGTTGATGTCCGCTTTCGATTTGTAATGCTCAAGAATTACTGCTTTTGAAGTTGGCGGCGTAAAGTCGCTGTCTAAGACCAGTTCTTTGTTGAACGGAAGGTCATTGTTTTTGAGCGCCTTTTTGAAAGCTTCAAAGCGTTCCTCTGATTCAGATGCATTTC
>CADBUT010000351.1 GCA_902797925.1 uncultured Spirochaetaceae bacterium | reverse complement strand
GAGGGTGGTGCAAAGCAGGGTGGCCGCTATAATCCGTCTAAATCAAGGACTGGCGGAAATTATAATGCCGGACGGGGAAACAGCCCTAGAAAAGGCGGAAATAACCGCAAGAATTACGGCAAGAACCGCCGCGGCTAACCGTGTACGACCTGTTCGAAAACTCGATTAGTTTTCGAACAAATCTGCAATTTTTCAGGCTAAAGCCTTGCAAAATTGCGATTTACTAAAGTTCGTGTTCGGAAAACTGAAGTTTCCGAACACGTCTATTCTTGCCTCGGACAGTCATTACCTGCAAAAGAAAGACAGGCTGGCTGCCGGGTGTGCGTCTGCTTTAATCTGAAACCAGACTAAAAAACTGAGATTTCTTCCTGTTTTGCCGGTGCAGAGCCTGGCAAAGGTGCTGCTGATGACACAGCCGCTTCAAGCGGTTTCGCTTCTGGCTTAAACTCAACGTGTTCAGCTACAATGCGCACTTTCGAGTTTTGCTTACCGTCTGTGCCTTCCCATCTGTTCTGCTTTAAACGCCCCACAACACGGACTCCGCGGCCTTTTTTGCATTGATGTGAAACACGTTCCGCGAGCTTTCCCCATGTTTCAATATCAAAAAACGAAACTTCCTGTTCAAATGTCTCGCCGATTTTGTAAGTTCTGTGGCTTGCAATTGAAAAAGTGCATATTGCAGTTCCTTTCCCTGTAATGGTTACATTCGGTTCTCTGACGCAGTTGCCTTCGAGAATAATGCTGTTTAGATTTTTCATAAATTAGCTCCTTTTGCTATGTGTGTTTTTTGATACGTTTACACGACGCACACTTATTAATTGAGCGGAAATTTAAAATCCTGTACCAAAACGGACAAAATGACTGAAGTTTTACTTATAATTTACATATAATGCTGAAAAAGCAAAAAAAAGACCGGCAGACTGAACGTCAGCCGGTCTTTCATGAAGCAGAATAATTTAAGCTTTTTTAATCAGCCGCAGCATATAAAGCTGAACATACATATGCAGATTTGCATGGTCATTTATCTTCTGCAAAGCCGGAGTCTTTACAAGCGTTTCTGCAAGCTCGTTGATGCGTTCAGGTGTAATGCTGCTTGGTGAAGCGGTGCGCAGAATTTTGCGCAAATAATCTCTGATAAGAGAGTTTACATCTTCTGTAAGGTTTTTCTTTGCCTCTTTATCAAGAATATGATTCCACTCGTTAAGGTATGAAGTTAATTCTGAATCAAGAGATGAATCCGGCGGAACAAGAATTTTCTCGATTGTAGCCGCAGCCATCTTGAATTCTTCTTTTTTGTTGTTGGCAATATTCTGCGATTTCGGGCTTTCTGTAGATACAGACATTGTAGAAGAAGACTGCAACTTCTGAGCCGTTGATTTTGAAGCAGATTCTTTCTTCTTTTTCTTGTTCTTCGCTTTTTTTGACATGCTTCCGCGTCCAAAAATAAGCGCAAGAATGAAAGAAAGCCCCGGAAGTGTGTACCATACCGGCAGCAGAATTTTCGCATCAGACATAACAGAATGTGGAGTAAGCATCAAAAGTTCGCTGTATGGAAGCAGTTCACCGTCATTGAAAAAGTTGAACTTGTCGAGGTTGTTTGCATTTTTGTTGTCTATTGCATCATAGTAGATTGTCTTTAAGAAAGGTGCATTAAGCAGAGAATACAGAATAGGCTCTTCTACCTCAACAATTTCTTCAAGACGCTGGTCAAAATCTTTTATATTTTTCATTGCAGGAACACTCTGGAATTTCTGCAAAAGACCGAACCATTCTTTTGTAATGGAATCGTGAACGGTTTTACGTGCTTCTGTACACAATTTCATTAACAGGGGCAGTGTTTTTTCGTTCAGAACAAAATAACGGTTGCCGTCAGGTGTCTTGAATGTAAGCAGCGGCGGCATGTGGTTGTCGACTGTTGGTGTTGTTGATTTTGTAAGATAATCATTGAGATCTTCTTCAGAATACTGACCCAGCAGAGGAACACCGCGCGAATCAACAAATTTTGAGATCGCGGCTGAATCAAAGTAATAAGGCTGCTTGCCCAAAGAAAGTTCAAGGTTTTTTAAAGCTGTGTCTTTCTGAAGATTAAGCTGTACCTTGTTCTTGTAGAATGATGCGCACAATTCGGCAATATATACAGCCTGAAGCAAATCAACGTCTTCAGGGGTCTTGTCCTTTATTTTCTCAAAATCCTGGCGGACAAAAAGAAACAGCTGGTTCAAGAAGTAGTAGCAGTCGCCGGCTTCTTTAAACTTTATGATTGTCTCTTCTTCATTTGAGATAAACTGATTGAAGAAGTTCTTGACTGCAAGGCTTCTGCCGCCGTTTGATGTCATGAGCTTTTGCAGAAAGTAATCGTGCTGTTCGCCGTGGTTCATCAAATCTCTGAGCTTGGCAATCGAAGACTGCATCAAAAATTCAGCTGTAACGCCCTGCGGCAGAAGAACAGGTGCAATTTCGCGGCGGAATACAAGCGAGTAAATGACGTTCTCGCCGTGCTCTTTGCCGTCAAGCAGATCGTAGATTATAGTGCCTGCGTCCTGCTGGCTTATCAGTTCCTGCGGAAAGTCTTTGGGCAAATCTGTCGGTATAGGATAAGGAATAGAAGGGTTGGTCGCCATCTGCTTGTAGCGTGAATTTACAGTTTCTCTAAAATAGGCGGAAATAACAATAATCTGGTTGCCTTCTTCTTCTTTGAGAATGACTTTGTTAGTCGCAGCCAAATTGTCAAGTTCAGCCAGTAAAGATTCGCGCGGTGCTTTCGTGTATTTTGCAAGATCAGGCTGCTCTGTAACATAATGCTGCGCGTACTTTAAGAGATAATTGCAGAATTCTTCTACAGAAATCTGCGTCCTGTGCTGTTTTTTGCCGTAAAGGCGTAAAAGTGTATAAATATCAGATGTTGAACCCATAATTTAATATAATAACAGAATTTTCTGTATTTCTCAATAAAAACTTTAAAAAGTGCTTTTTTTTTATTTGCCGCTGTTTTATACTCTCTTTATGTTTGCACAAAGACTGAAAAATTTAAAACCATATAAACCGGGTGAACAACCTAAAGACAGAGAGTATATAAAGCTTAACGCTAATGAGAACCCTTATCTGCCGTCGCCCAAAATTAAAGATGCACTCAAAGACATTGAGCTTCAAAAACTTGCACTTTATCCGGACCCGGATTCGCATGAGCTGAAAAAGGCAATAGCAAAAAGCCTTAACAAAACCGGCGGAGTGCTTGTCCCGGCTGCAGACCAGAAGCCGCTCGGCTTTGAAATTACAGAAGACATGATTTTCTGCGGAAACGGCTCGGACGAGGTACTTTCTTTTGTTTTTTACGCTTTTTTTGACAGCGACAAACCGCTTGTCTCGCCGGAATTTTCCTACAGCTTTTATCCTGTTTATGCAGGCTATTACGGAATCAATCTGCTTAAAGTGCCTTTGAACGCAGATTTTACGCTGGATACAAAAGCGATGCTCACCATTGACTCAACCGGCATGATTTTTGCAAACCCGAATGCACCGACCGGCATGGCTCTTTCTGTTGACGAAATTGAGGCAATGCTTAAAGCATATCCCAAAGACAAAGTTTTTGTAGTTGACGAAGCTTATACCGATTTTTCAGGCTATACGGTTCTGCCGCTCTTAAAAAAATACGAGAATCTGCTTGTAATCAGAACTTTCTCAAAGAGCATGTCCTTTGCCGGCATGAGACTCGGCTTTGCAGTCGGCGCTCCGGCTTTGATTCAGGCTTTGACCACAACCAAAAACTCTTTCAACCACTTTCCGACTGACGCGTTCTGTCAGGCTTCTGCAATAGCTGCCTGTTCAGACATTGAGTGGTATTCTGAAAATTGCAGAAAAATCATTAAGACAAGAGACGCTTTCAGCAAGGCTCTTGTAGATTCAGGCTGGAATGTACTGCCGTCTAAGACAAATTTTGTGCTTGTCTCAAAAGACGGAATGCCTGGCAAGGCGGTTTACGAGGCTATAAAAGCAAAGGGCATTCTTGTCCGTTACTTTGATATAGACGTTATAAGAGATTTTGTGCGCATTACAATCGGAACAGATGAGCAGATGGAAAAGCTGCTCGAAATAATACGCACAATTTAGGAGGGGCTATGCATTTTTTAGTTTTATCAGACGCACACGCAAATACTGAATATTTTGACAAACTTGATGACGAGTTTAAGAAGGCTGACGCGGTAATTTTTGCCGGTGACTTTACGAATTATGACGAACCGGAAAAGGCGGTACCTGTTTTGAAGCTGCTCGAAGAAAAATCGCCTGCGCTTTATTCTGTACTTGGCAACTGTGACAAGCCTTCTTTCTTAGAAGAACTTGAAAAGCGGGACATCTCTGTGCAGGGCACTATGGTGTTCCGCGACGGGCTTGCATTTGCGGGTTCGGGCGGCGCGTCTAAATTTACTGGTGTAACGCCTAACGAGCGCACCGAAGAAGAACTGCAGAGCGATTTTGACATGGTTGCAGAACATTCCGCAGAATACGAGGAGCCTGATGCAGACGGTGACGGGGGCGCAAAGGCTGAAACTGGCCCGCTACAGTCAGACGCTTCTCTTGAATGGAACAATCTGATAGTTATTTCACACAATCCGCCGAAAGATACGAAAGTCGACATGATTTCAAACGGAATGCATGTCGGTTCTGCCTTATACAGAGAATTTCTAGAAACTTATCAGCCGCTGCTTTCTGTGTCTGGCCATGTACACGAAGCTGTCGGCATAGACACTGTAGGCAAAACTACGGTGATAAATCCCGGTGCCTTGATGGAAGGCCGTTATGCTGTTGTAGATATTCAAAAGCAGAACGGCACTTGGAAAGTGACGAATGCCGTCTTGAAGCAGCTTAGCTGACGTTTTATTGGATTGCCGTGCTATTTCGGGCACGGTTTCTCATTGTCTGTTTCATGCGCAGTTTTTCATAGTCAGACTCATATGCAGTTTGCTATTGCCCGGCTAGACCGGGCAAGCTTTTTTTAACCTTCTCAGGCATTCACCATTCCCTTGAAATTTTTCTGTTTTATTAGTCTTTACAAACAATAAAAATGTGATATAATGGAGATAATCGTATGATTCGACGTTTTTAAAACGTTGGCTTGCAAAAACTATTTCTTTTTTAGTTCAGCGAGTTTTTTTTCAGGAGAAGTTAAGTGATAGGACAAAGATTTCGCGTTAGGCTTGCGGCTAAGCTTTTGGTTATGTATCTCGCTGTAGGAGCTACTGTAAGTGTATCGATTGGAACTATTTCATATAGAACGGCCGAAAAGGCAATGACAAAGAATGTCTATGACAATATGGACGCACTTGCGACTGACGTAGCACATCAGATTGATGCAATCAATAAGAGACATTTTCAGACTATGCATGTTCTTGCTGAATTGTCTATGATTAAGGACGAGAATGTTTCGCTTGCAGACAAACAGAAAGAAATTGTAGGTTCAAAATCTTGTTTTGGCCCGAATTGTATAGACATAGCCTTTTATGACGCTAACGGCGATGCTCTTCTTGCAGACGGCAGAAAAATCAATTTTGCAAACCGTCCTTACTTTCAGGAAGCCTTTGCCGGCAAAGATTACGCTTCTGACCCTAAATTCAGTACTGTTACAAACAGCATCCTTCAGCATTATAGTGTTCCTGTATACAATAAAGACCGCAAGGCAATCGGTGCAATTGTTATGGTAATTGAAGGTAATACAGCTCTCAGCACTATTGAAAAAATCGACTTGGGCGGCGGAATGCATCCGTCCGTTTTGAACTGGGCAACTGCAACAACTGTTGCCAATGCCAATGCAGCTGAAACAGAAAAATCAGAAGATGAGGGCGGTGCAAAACTTGACGAAACACAGGGGTTAGGTCTTGTTCTTTCAAATATTTTTCAGGGAAAAGAAGGCGTATCAGACTTTGTAGACCCGAATATTCATGTGCATCTTATTGCGGCTTATAAAAAAGTACCAGATTCAACTTGGACAGTCTTTGCAGTTGCTCCGTATGAAATACATTTTGCTTCACTTACAGCAACACGAAAAAAATCTGCGCTGTTTATCCTCATAGCGGTCTCTATTTCTGCTGTTGTTATCGGTATTTTAATATCAATGCTTATCAAGCCACTTAAGACTGTAAAGGAATCTGTTGCCATAATCTCAAGCGGAAACGCAGATCTTACACAGCGCATTCCGTCTGTTACAAACGATGAAATCGGTGACGTTGTATCAGGTTTCAATACATTTGTTGAAAAGCTTCATGGCATTGTTTCAAACTTGAAGAGCTCAAAGGAAGACTTAATTTCTGTAGACTCTGACCTTCAGTCAAGTACACAGGATGCGTCTGCTTCAATTTCAGAAATTATTTCTCATATAGAGAACGTAAACAGTCAGATTGAGACACAGGCAAATTCTGTTCAAGAAACTGCCGGAGCTGTAAACCAGATTAGCTCTAACATAGAATCTCTTGAAGGCATGATTTCTTCTGAGGCAACTTGTGTTACACAGGCTTCTACGGCTGTCGAAGAGATGATTGGAAACATCGATTCTGTAAATGTTTCAGTCAACAAGATGGTTGACTCATTCAAACAGCTTGAACTTCATTCTAACGAAGGTTCTGAAAAGCAGAACAATGCCAACGAACAGATTATGCAGATTAACGAGCAGTCAAAAATGCTTCAGGACGCAAACGCTGCAATTGCGGGTATTGCCGAGCAGACAAACCTTCTTGCTATGAACGCGGCTATTGAGGCTGCCCACGCAGGTGAAGCAGGTAAAGGTTTTGCTGTTGTTGCGGATGAAATCCGTAAGCTTTCGGAAACTTCAACAGCCCAGTCTAAGAGAATCGGTTCTGAGCTTAAAAAGATTCAGGAAACGATTCAGGATGTTGTTAATGTTTCAAAGGAAACAAATGTAGCGTTCTCAGACATTGCCTCTAGTATTACTGAAACAAGCCAGATTATTGAGCAGATTAAGCACGCAATGGAAGAACAGCAGACCGGTTCTAAGCAGATTATCGATGCGCTCGGCTCTATGAACAACTCTACTTCAGAAGTCCGCATGGCATCTTCAGAAATGATGAACGGAAATAAGCACATTCTTTTAGAAGTTCAGAAACTGCAGAATGCTACAGAAGTTATGAAACAAAGCATTCAGGAAATGCACGCCGGTGCTGACCTGATTAATAGGACTGGTTCTTCGCTTTCTACTATTTCAGGCAAGGTTGCCGACAATATCAAGAAAATCGGCACAGAAATCGACCTTTTCAAGGTTTAAGACTGAGCCCGCATGGGGCTGGTCAGAAAATTCATAACTTAATGTCATCCCGAATTCGTTTCGGGATCTCAACACAAAAGTTGGTTTAGATGCTGAGCTGAAAGCCGCCTAAGGCTAATAAATTCAGCATGACGGTACTTTTCAGTCAGCCCCCTTTAGGTATGCAGCTTGAAAAGCACAAAAAAGCCCTCTCAAGCGTTTATGCTTTGGAGGGCTTTTTGTTTAGCCGGAGTTATTCCAGGGCTATTTAGTCTGTTTTGTTGCTTCAAGGTACAGCGGATATACTGTTTCAGCTATTACCTGCAAGTCTTTGATTCGTGATGCATGAGAAGGGTGGGTACTCATAATTTCCGGTACGCTTGTACCAGATACTTCTTCCATCTTCTGCCAGATGGTGACTGCTTCATGCGGGTCGTAACCTGCGCGCGCCATCAGCTCTGTTCCGATATGGTCGGCTTCTGTTTCATGTTTTCTTGAGAATGGAAGTCCGAGCGTAAACTGTGCCGCAAGTCCTAAAAGCTGTGTTCCGGTTTCTTTAATACCGAGAACTGCGGCCGCTGCAGAAACACCAAGACTCTGCAAAGCTTCCTGGCTGGCTCTTTCGCGGCTGTGCTCTTTGAGTGCGTGCGAAATTTCGTGGCCCATTACAGCAGCAAGCTCACCGTCTGTAAGTTTAAGTGAATCGATGATGCCTGTGTAAACTACAATCTTGCCGCCCGGCATACACCATGCGTTTATGGTGTCTTCAGTAATTACGTTTACCTGCCAGTCCCAGTTTACTGCGTCTGAACGGAAAGCTGTTGTCTGTGCAATCAGCTTTTTGGCTATTTTCTGAACACGCTGAAGAGTAGCTGGGTCTTTGTTGAGTGTTCCGGCTTTTTTTGCTTCAGCAAGAACCTCTGCGTAAGCTTCAACTGCACTCTGGTTCATTTCCTCTTCGGAAATAAGCATAACCTGCTTTCTGTCAGCTCCAACATTTCCTGCTGCTGTAGTTGTTGTCATACAGCTTGTAAGGAAAAACAACGGGAATAAAATTAATGTAAAGATATAAAAATATTTCTTGCTCATATCTCAAATTTATCACATTTTATGTCAGTTTTCCAGTATTTTTTCTGCAATCCAGTGTGCAACGCCGTCTTTTTCGTTTGAAAGGCAGATTTCATCTGCAATCTGCCTTACTTCGTCAATGGCGTTTTCCATTGCAATGCCTTTACCGCAAAGCTTGAGCATACCGATGTCGTTAAAATCGTCGCCGAATGCGGCAATCTTTGAAGGCGGCATCTTTAAGTGTGAGCACAAAGCTTCTATGGCTTTTTCTTTTGTTGCTTCTTTTTTGCTAAGCTTATACCAGGGAATGTCAGAAAAAGGCAGAAAATCGATTTTTTCAACACCGATAGACGAGGCAATTTTAGTTACTTTTTCTTTGTCCAGAGTTTCAATGCACATTTTCATGCAGGTTTCGTTAAAGTCCGAAAAATCATTGAAAGTCCAGAATTTGTCGCCGAGTTCTTCCTTTGAGTTTGAATAAAGCCCTTTTTCGTTGTCAACGCTTATTATAGCGTCCGGTCCGCAGATTTCAAAAGTTGCCTTAATAAGTGTGCGGGTTTCTTCAGCAGAAAAGGCACAGTTGTAAATTTGAGTATCTTTATAAGTAACCAGGCCTCCGCCGTTCGATATAAGCATGTCAGGCGAAATTCCGTCAAGAAATTTCAAGGCGTTGCCCCTGGCCCGCGCGGTCGAAATACCGAAAAGCACTCCTTTTTTCTGCGCTTCCGCGATTACCTGTTTTGAAAAATCTGAAATTGATTTGTCGTTGTGGAAGAGAGTTCCGTCTAAATCTGAAAGAATTAAAGATATGTTTTCCATATTCAATTATGAAAAATAATTCAGATTTATGCAAGTGCCTTATTTGATAATAAAAACTTTATCGACAAAATCAAATTGAATTATATGGTCATAAAAGAAGACATTTCCAAGATTATTCAGTTTCATCATATGCAGTTGGGCGCCTTTGTTGAAGCCGGAACCTTCAATCGTAGAATAAGCACCTTTTATGTTACTGTAGGTAACGCCGCCAATCTGAATATTATCATAAGTCTGCATTATGCGCGGAGTAACAGGCACATCGTCATTGTATGTCAGAGCGTAACTTGAATAATCATCAATATCATAATCCTGTTTTCCATCGCCGATGTTGTGCCGTGGAGTAAAGCAATAATTGCCGGTGTCAATCATTGCAAGTTCCTGCTGTCCGTTGTAAGTAAAATTAATCAAAATTTCGCTGTTATCGGTCTGAATAAACGGAATTTCAGTTCCGTCAAGCTTTTTGTCATTTAGAATCATGTAATTATTGATATAATCAAAAGTAACTCTATCGTAAGCCATCAAAAAATCAGCGCCAAGAACACCGTCATAACTTTGCTTTTGCACTGAATCATATCTGAGAGAAATGTTATTGATGTAAACTTTTGCAAGATAATTCAAATTATAGTTTTCCCATTCATTTTTTAGGAAAGTGCTGAATTCTTCGTCTGACGGGTGTCCGTTTGAAATTTCAGGCTCATTCTTTCTTATATCTTGAATAATGATTCTCATAAATTCATCTTCTGAAAGATTTGCCTTTTCAATAAATGAAGAAAAATACCAGTTTCTTGTACAGCCTGAATCTACCATTACATAAATATGTCTGTCTGTATCAAGTTCTATAACAGGTTTTCCCAAACATTCAGAATAATTCATTGTAAAGGGAATTCTGGTCTCTGTCCTTTCGCGGGTCATTTCTTCAACAGCTTTTGAACTGTCGAATTTTCTTTGGGTTAATTGCTCTGTCATTTCCTGCCCGTCATAGCTGATTTTATCCGGGCTGGTCCGGTCTTGTGTGCATGAGAACAGAATAACAATTAAACATAAAACAATCAGACTTTTTGTTTTCATTTTTTTCCCTGAGTTCTATTTTGATAGGATTTCAGCATTTAAGTCAATCGACCAGTTCAGAAACTCGGTTAGTTTTCGAACACGTCTAATCTAAAAAATCAAAAGAATTTACAAAGGTATATTTAGTTTTAACGCTTAAAGTACCTATTGAAGTTTTGGGTTGAAAATGCCGATAAATTATAGATAAAAGAAAGTTGGACATTTATTCAGTTTTAAGGAGTTATTTCATGAAGTTTAAATTCAGGACTGCTGTGTTCCTACTTCTTTTGTTTATACCGTTTACTGCCAGTGGTCAGAATTATTCAGCAGAAACAGGCGATATTGAAGGTATTCTTAAAAGAGGAGAACTTCGTGTCGCAATTACAGCGGTAGACCAGCCGCCTTTCTATTTTATTGACAAAAACGGAAAATTAACCGGATACGATATAGATCTTGCTGCTAAAATGGCTGAAGAACTTGGAGTAAAACTTGTAATAACACGCGATGCTCCGGCTTTCAACGATCTTGTAACATTAGTAGCTTCCGGCAGGGCAGACCTTGCTGTTTCAAAATTGAGCCGCACACTTTCCAGAGCAAAAACCGTTAAGTTTTCTACACCATACATGACATTCAAACAGGGATTATTGTTTAACCGGCTTCAGCTTGCTAAAGTTGCGAGTGAAGGCGAAGTAAACACTTATGTCAGAAACTATAAGGGAACAATCGGCGTTATAGCAAAATCTTCTTATGCAAATTATGCCAAATCGAATTTTCCGCAAGCACAGGTAAAAGAATATCCCACATGGGACGCTGCGGTTCAGGCTCTGGTAAACGGAGAAGTGCTTTCTGTTTACCGCGATGAGCTTGAAATAAAGAGGGTTCTTTCTTCAATTCCGCAGGCTTCTCTTACTCTTAAACCGCTTTACTTTACAGATTTAACAGATCCGATAGCAATTGCCGTGAAAAATGAAAATTCTCAGCTTCTTTACTGGGTCAACGTTTTCCTTGAGAATCAGCAGAAAATGACGGCTGATGAAATTCTTTCAATCTACGCAAATCAATAGGAGAGATGTCCGTATGTTCGGTAAAATACTAAAGAATCCAATCACTATTTTTATTTCCGTAGTACTGGGAATTTTATTCGGCTTTTATGAAAAAGAAATCGCGCTTTCCTGGGGCGTAATCGGAGACATGTATCTGAATCTTTTTCAGATGACAGTCATTCCTATTCTTGTAACTTCTATTGTTGCAAGTCTTGCCCAGCTGATGAAAGACAAAAATGCCCGTAACCATATTCTTAAGATTATTTTGGTATTCTTAATAATGCTTGTTGCAGTTTCTGTTTTCGGTACTTTGGCTGGTATCGTGGGACGCCCTGGCGAAAATTTAGGTGAATCTACAACAGAAGTTCTCGACAGCATAATTAAAGACTCAGAAGATACATCACAGAACGAAATTGCGCTTTATGATGCTTCAAAAGATGTCGCTACAAAAAGATCTTCAGTAGTGGATTTCTTTGTAAACATTATTCCTGCTAACATTTTTAAGGCATTCAGCAACGGCTCGATACTTCAGCTTGTATTTTTCAGCATAATTTTTGGAATAGCCATCGGCTTTTTAAGTGAAGATTCTTCGTCGCGGCTTATAAACGCGGTTGTATCGCTGAAAGATTCGTTCCAGAAGCTTATAAGCTGGACAATGTACGGTCTTCCTGTTGGTTTGGTTTTCCTTATGGGAAAACAAATTGCGCAGGTTGGTGTGGAAATTCTTCTTGCAATGGTAAAATTCATTGTTGTTTTTTACCTTGCAGGTTTGGCTGCAATGCTTATTGGCACTTTTATAATCTGGCTGAAATCTGGAATCAAAAATCCATTTACTGTTCTAAAAAAAGTTTTAGATCCGATTATTATTTGTTTTGCAACAAGAAACAGCTTTGCGGCTCTTCCTTCTTCAATTTCTGCATTGAAGAACCTTAACTATAACGCCAACACTGTAGACCTTGTATTTCCGTTAGGGCTTACTGTGCTGCGCTTTGGCAACATAATGTATTTTGCCCTTGCGTCATGTTTTGTTGCCCAAATATACAATACAGCACTTACTGTCCCGACTCTTGTGCTTATAGTTGTCGGCTCGCTTCTTGCCGGTACGGCTACAGCGGGTGCTTCCGGTCTTTTGACCCTGCCGATGATTTCGCTGATTCTTGATCCGATCGGTCTGCCTGTTGAGTCTATTCTCATTGTTTTTATGGCAATTGACTCTTTGATTGACCCGATGAGAACACTGCTCATTGTTTATGTGAATATTGCGACAACTGCTCTTGTTTCTGCAAAAGGGAAGAACGGGCCGCAGGAACAGCTGGAAGATTCTACTGCAGCAGAAAGCAGCACTGCCCGGGAAAATGTTTTGCCGCTTGTACAGCCTCAGCCGCAGAAGACATATTCTGTTCCAGAAAAGAAGGCTGCCGGGCTAGAAGATTTTTCTATAACACAGCCGGTAAAGGCACGCTCCGTATCTCATAAAGCAGTTCCGCCAAGGCACTCAGAAGGGGTCAAAGTCAAAATCCGTGATGCTCTGGTTATTATAAACACACTGCTCCTTGTAGCCACTGCCTCAATTATTATGCGTATAAATTCGCGTGGAACACAGGATTCAGTTTATTCAGTTTCTACAAATTTGGTTACAGAGATTCTTAAGTCTGTAGACACAAAGCTGGAAGCATATTACACACCGGCGTCGCAGGAAATTCACAGCATACTTTTCCATTATTGGAACGAAGACACATTCCATTTTCAGAATGACAAAGAAGCAGCTCTTGACTACTTTATGGAAATTCTGAACACACATAAAGAATTTGCAATGGTTTACTTTGGAGATATCCACGGAAACCTGATAATGGGTCGCCGTATGCCGGACGGTTCGCTTACACGCCGCTACATTACAAGAACGGCTGATACCGTAAGCACAAAATATATCCACGAGAACAAAAGCTATAGCGCAACATACCCGAACACAGTAGAAAGCGCGGCGACTGGCTACGATCCGAGAACTCGCGGCTGGTATAAAAAGGCTGTAGCGCAAAAACGCACAGTCTGGACAAATGTTTATATCTTTGCCACAGACAATATGCCGGGCTTCTCATGTGCATCGCCTATATATGATGAGAGCGGAAGCCTGATGGGTGTTGCCTGTATCGATATTGGTATCCGCGATCTTTCGCTTTATCTTGGAAATATCTCGACAACAGAACATTCGCGTCTTTTCATTTATGACAATGACAACCAGATTATTGCCAAACCGATGAAGGCAGATGACCCGATTGATACGCTGTTGAATGTTTATCCGGGTGCAGACGGAAGCAACACCTATAGCATGAAGAAGGTTGACGACAGCTCAGACCCGATAATTGCCGAAGCCTTCCGCAACAGCAGCGGCAGAGAAAATGCAGAAGGCATATATTCGTTTACTTTGGATAACAAGAATTATTTCTGTAAAGTTGATTCAATGACGCTTGATTCAGACCTTTCAATGAATATTGGAATGGTTATTCCTGATGAGGATATAATGGGCAGCGTCTACAAGAACAACAGGACTGTTCTCATGTTTTCAATGATTGTTATTCTTATAGCGATTGTTATTTCTATAGTGATTTCTTCGCTTATTTCAAAGCCAATGAAGACCTTATCTGATGAAATGAACAATATAAGAAATCTTGCCATTGAAGAAGATGACGAAGAGATTGATTCAGGAATTCAGGAAATAGACACAATGGTTTATTCGTTCCAGGGAATGAAACAGGGACTTATAAACTTTAAGAAATATGTTCCGGCAGACCTTGTTTCACTTTTGATTCAGAATAACCAGGACGCAGAAATAGGCGGAAAAAGGCAGACGCTTACGCTTCTGTTCTCCGATATTGAGAATTTCACCGGCATTACAGAGCAGACAGACCCTGAAGAAATGATAAACCGTCTTTATGTTTATTTTTCTCTTCTTGCGCACACAATTACAGACAACAAGGGAACAATCGACAAATACATCGGCGATTCTATCATGGCATTCTGGGGCGCGCCTGTTGAAATAGACGTAAAAGTGCATGCAAAACTTGCCTGCCAGTCGGCTCTCACCTGCCAGATGCAGGGCTTTAATCTGTCAAATTCATGGATAAGAGAAGGCAAGCAGAAATTCCGCACAAGATTCGGTATTCATACCGGCGAAGTTGTAGTCGGAAACATGGGCTCTGACGAGCGCATTAATTACACTGTTCTCGGCGACAACGTAAATCTTGCAAGCCGTCTTGAGGGGCTCAACAAATATTACGGCACAGAAATCATAGTCAGCGGTGCAACACACAGTCTTGTAAAAGATGAATTTGAATTCCGTATTCTGGATAAGATTACGGTGAAAGGCAAAACCCAGCCGATTTTCATCTATGAGCTTCTTGCTGAAAAAGACAAACTGGATCACAAAATTCTTAAATATTATAGAATTTACGAGATGGGCTTAAAGTATTACTTAAGCGAAGACTGGGATAATTGTATCAAGTACATGTCAGATGTTATAAAACATTTGGATGATAAGGCTGCACGTGTAATAAAAGAGAGGGCGGAAAACTTTAAAGTTAATCCTCCGGTAAATTGGACAGGCGTATATGCATTCGACAAAAAATAAACGCGCTATCGGTATTGTTGGCGGTCTTGGACCCTATGCCGGTTTGGACTTGGAAAGGAAAGTCTTTGACAGTGTAGAGGCAAACAGCGACCAGGATTATCCTGATGTAATAATGATTTCTGTATCGCGGCTTATTACGGACAGAACTTATTACATCATGCATCCTGAAACAGACAATCCGTGTACTGGAATTGAATATGTAATACAAAAGCTTGCAGACGCAGGCGCAACACATATAGCTATTCCATGCAATACTGCTCATGCTCCAATTATCATGAATCAGGTAAGAAAATTCATTGAGATAAACGGAATTGATGTTAATCTGCTGAACATTGTTGAAGAAACGCACAAATGGATGAAAGAGAACTGTACAAG
>CADBUT010000350.1 GCA_902797925.1 uncultured Spirochaetaceae bacterium | reverse complement strand
CTATCTGATGGAAAACAGCAAGAGCGAGGCGAACCGCAGTCTTATGGGCGAGCTTATCTCCGGCGCACAGGCTTATATGAACAAGGCCGTTTCAAAAGATAAAGTCGGAATTGCCGCGCTTGACGACCAGACTTTGCGCATAGACTTTGCCACGCCGCGCGCAGACGCAGTGCAGCAGCTTTTAAGCAGCGCCTTCGCCGTGCTGCCGATGCATCTTATAAATGAAAAACCCGAAAACTGGGCAGCGCCTTCAACAATCGTTACGAACGGCGCGTTCAAGGTTTCCGGCCTTTCTTCAGACGGAACGCTGACGCTGCTTGCGAACAGCAAATATTGGAACAAAGATTCAGTTTCGCTTGCGCGCATTATCTTCTTAAAAAAAGGTGCAGACAGCTCAACATTCAAAGACTTTAAAGACGGAAAAATCTCATGGATTCCGGATATTCCGTTTGAAAAGATTGGCGAAGTCAAGAACAACCCATATTTTGTCAGCACGCCGAAAACGGCAGTTCATTACTATTATCTGAACGTAAACCACAAGACGCTTTGCAACGCAAAAGTAAGGCAGGCGGTTAGCCTTGCAATAGACAGAAACGCTCTCGTAGACACAATTCTGGGCGGAAACGGCGAGCCGTGCGCTTCGCTTGTGCCGCCGCGCAAAGGCTGGAAAGAAGTGCAGCTGCCTGAATTTGACGTTGAAAAGGCGAAGAAGCTTCTCGCCGAAAGCGGCTTTGCAAAAAGCAAAGACTTTGACGAAATCATTCTGGGCTACAACGAAGAAAATGAAGCTTACAAGGCAACAGCCGAATTTATTGCCGATTCGCTTAAAAAGAATCTCGGCCTTACCGTGACGGTTCAGGCTTCTGACTGGGAAAGCTTTGCCGCAAAACGGCGTGCCAACGGCTTTGACATGGCGCGTGGCGGCTGGCAGAGCAGCATAAACGAGCCTACGGGTTTTCTTCTTCAGCTTGTTTCAACAGACAAAGAGAATGCCGGCCGCTACAACAACCCGGCTTTTGATTCGCTTATGCGCACAGCAAGCAGAACGACAGAAAATGCTGAACGGCTTGCCATTCTGCACGAAGCAGAAAATATTGCGCTTGCAGAAGACGCAGCAATTGTTCCGCTTTATTTTGAGAAGTCTTATCAGCTGATTAATACAACGTTGTGGCAGGGCTGGTACGCCAACCCGGCGGACATTCACACGTTTACAAGCATAAAGCTCAAGGATGTGGAATTGACAAAGTAGTTTTTGCGCATGTCATTACGGATAATTATTAAATTTGTGCAGTAACGTCATTCCGAACTTGTTTCGGAATCTATTACACTGAAACGAAGTTTTTTATTTCAAAAATCTCTAAAAATTCTGCAAAATTGACTTGCGATATTTTTTAAACTGCTTATAATATTAATAGCTGTTTTTTTACAGCAATTTGATGAACGCAAACAACTACAAGGAGATAATTATGATAGAGAGAATGCAATGCGACAGCTGCGGCTATGTTTATGACGCAAACGACGGCGATCCAAAAGCCAACGTAGCTCCTGGCACAAAATGGGCAGATGTTCCTGCTGATTACAAATGCCCTCAGTGCGGCGCAGGAAAAGACAAATTCATTACTGAATAAGCTGTCATTTTGAAGAATTAAAATAGTTTTGAGGATGCATCTTCAGTTCAGCCCATGCTGACAGAAGGTGCATTTTTTTTATTCTGAAAATGGGTTGCTTTTCAAAAGTGAAAAAACGCCGCTGTTTGTGCCGGCCGGTACAATTGAAAATGAATCGAATGACGGCGAGATAAGAAGCTTCTGCTCAAGGCAGTGCTTGAAAAATGCGCCGTAGCTTTCTTTTGAGCCTTTGTATCTAAGATAAGGGCCGATTCTGTGCCAGTACGGCTCAATCTCTTTGTCGAACAGCACCCAGTCTTCGGCTGAACTGCTTGGCAGTGCAAGACGCAAGTCGTAGACGGCGCGGCAAAACGCTTCGCAAAGCGGTGCGGGCATGCCGTCGCTTGCGGGCACTTTCTGCTGCAAGGCTGAATCTTTGAACGCAAGCACTGTTGCAGGCTGCCAGCTGAACGGCAGCACAATCTCAACGCAATCAGCTTTTCTTGAGGCGCGCTCTTGCTCTAAGGCGGCGTCTGTGCAATATACAGCCGTTTTCCGCTGTTTCGCATGCGGAAGCGGCGGCAAGTCCAAGCCGTAATCGAGCCACGGAAGAAACTTCGGCGCATTGCCAACGCTAAGACCGGCGCATTTCAGTGCTTCTGCCACTTTAACTTTATCTGTATAAAAAGCATAAAACGCAAAGCCGCCGCCAACCAAAGCATCAAGCGCCTTTTTAAGCGCGTGCGGAAACGCTGTGCCGTACACACCTGAAAAGCCGCGTTCGATGCTGTTCTTGAAATGCATGCGCGCTTTACCTGCGCCCCAGCCTAAAACAGCACGGCCACCGTCAAGCCACAAGTCTGTGATGCGGTTTCCGCTTTGTGTATAGAGAAAGCAGCCGCGGGCGCGCTTAACCGCGCCGTAGCGTTCAGTCAGTTCTTCCAATAAATCGAAAGGCTCATTCATTACAGTTTTGCAAGCTCTTCGTT
>CADBUT010000349.1 GCA_902797925.1 uncultured Spirochaetaceae bacterium | reverse complement strand
GACAACGGAATGGATTATCTGCCGTTTGGGCTTATTGTATGCGACACAAATGATTTGAAGAAAATAAATGATTCAGAAGGTCATGTGGCAGGTGACGGTTATCTTAAAAAATCTGCGAAACTGCTCTGCAATATCTTTGTTCATAGCCCGGTGTTCAGAGTTGGCGGCGACGAATTTGTAGTTTTCTTGAGAGGCGAAGATTATTCAAACAGAGCAAGTCTGATGAAGACGTTGCAGACCGCTGTTCGAGAAAATCTGCAATCGGGGGCAGGCGCTGTTTTGGCTTCCGGTATGGCTGAATATATTCCAGAAAAAGACACTCTGGTATCAGAAATATTCGACCGCGCAGACAAAGCCATGTACAAAAACAAGCGCGAGCTTAAGAAAGAAGAAAACCAGCTTGGCTAGCGCATCTTTTGACAGGCTCTTGTTGGTTGGTGTATTATTGTTCCGATAAGGGCAAAAATGAAGAAAAAACTTACATTGGCTTCGCTTGAAGTAGGGCAGGAAGCCGTAATTGAATCTGTTGGCGGCGAAGGCGCATTACGCCGCCATTTTTTTGACATGGGCATGACGCCAGGGGCTGAAGTTACGCTCGTGAAGCGTGCTCCGATGGGCGACCCGATTGAGATAGAAATCCGCGGCTACGAGCTGACGCTCAGGCTTGAAGATGCTGAAAAAATCGAGATAAATGGCGTTCATCTTAGCGACCACACGCACAAAAGCGCAGAGCGCGTAAAAGATATACCGCACCCGGGGCACGGCGAACTTGGCGCAGCTCATTTTGCGGAGCACCGCACAAAGGCCAAGCCCGCAATTCCAGAAGGGCAGCCGCTGTCTTTTGCACTTGTCGGCAACCAGAACTGCGGCAAGACTACGCTTTTCAATCAGCTTACAGGCTCAAACCAGCATGTCGGCAATTTCCCCGGCGTAACTGTCGATAAAAAAGACGGAATAATCAGAAACCACCCGGAAGCAACTGTTACAGATTTGCCCGGCATTTATTCGCTTTCACCATATTCAAATGAAGAGATTGTAACACGCGACTTTTTGCTGAAAGGACGCCCTTCAGGCATCATCAACATAATTGATGCGACAAATCTTGAACGCAATCTCCTGCTTTCTACGCAGCTTCTCCAGCTCGGCATTCCGATGGTTATTGCACTGAACATGATGGACGAGCTGACAAAGAACGGTGGCGCGGTGCTTGTGAACAAGCTTGAAGATTCGCTCGGCGTGCCGGTTGTGCCTATTTCGGCTGCAAAAAACGAAGGAATTGATGAGCTTGTCGCTCATGCGCTTCACGTTGCAAGGTTTGCAGAAGCGCCTGTGCCGATTGATTTCTGCTCGCCTGACGAAAGCTCGAATGAAGCCGCCGTTCACAGGTGCGTGCATACTGTTGAGCATGTAATCGAAGACCACGCAAAAGCGGCGGGGCTGCCAGTGCGTTTTGCCGCTTCAAAACTTATCGAAGGCGACCCGCTTATAGACGCTGTCCTCAAACTTGGCAAAAACGAAAAAGATTTGATTAAGCATGCTGTTGTTGAGCTTGAATGGGAAACAAACCTTGACCGCGAAGCTGCCATAGCTGACATGTCGTTCAGCTTTATTGAAAGACTGACCGCCGTAACCTTGATAAAACCTTCTGAAAGCAAGGAGCACGAACGGAGCAACAAAATCGACAAGATTTTGACCGGCAAACACACAGCGCTACTTTCGTTTTTTGCGATAATGGCATTCATCTTTTGGATGACATTCGGCGTTATCGGCGCGTTTCTTTCAAACTGCCTTGAATTTTTGATTGGAAAGCTTACCGCGCTCTGTGATTATGGTCTTACGCTTTACGGAATAAACCCGGTTGTTCACAGTCTTGTTATAGACGGAATATTTGCCGGCGTAGGCAGTGTTTTAAGCTTTTTGCCGACAATCGTGGTCTTGTTCTTCTTCCTTTCGATTCTGGAAGATTCGGGCTACATGGCGCGTGTGGCGTTTGTCATGGACAAGCTTTTGCGCCGCATCGGGCTTTCAGGCCGCTCTTTTGTGCCGATGCTCATCGGTTTCGGCTGTTCTGTTCCAGCGATTATGGCATCGCGCACGCTTTCTTCTGACAGAGACCGCCGCATGACGATTCTGCTTACGCCGTTCATGAGCTGCTCTGCAAAGCTGCCGATTTATGCGGTCTTTACTATGGCGTTTTTCCCGAATCATGCAGTGATTGTCATGGTTTCGCTTTATTTTATTGGAATGGTTGTCGGCGTTCTTTATGCGCTGTTGCTGAAAGTTACCGGCTTTAAGGGCGAGCCTGTGCCGTTTGTGATGGAACTGCCGAACTACAGGCTGCCGTCTGCAAAAAATGTCTGCCAGCTCATGTGGGAAAAGGCGAAAGACTTTCTTGTAAAGGCTTTTACGATAATCTTTCTTGCTTCAATCGTCATCTGGTTCTTGCAGACATTCGATTCTCGCCTTAATGTTGTTGAAAATTCAGCAGACAGCCTGCTTGCCTTAATCGGCAGCCTGATTGCGCCAATCTTCAAGCCGCTCGGTTTTGGCGACTGGCGCGTTTCAACGGCCCTTATCACAGGCTTTGTAGCCAAAGAAAGCGTTGTCGCTACTTTGACGGTGCTTCTCGGCGGTTCAAGCGCACCGCTTGAGCTGCTTTTCACGCAGTTTACGGCTTATGTGTTCCTCATTTTCACGCTGATTTACACGCCTTGCGTTGCGGCGATTGCAGCCGTAAAACGCGAGATGGGCGCAAAATGGGTTCCGTCTGTGATTGTTACGCAGTGTGCAATTGCGTGGGTCTGCGCTTTTCTTGTAAAGCTGATTGGAACGCTGCTTGGAGCTGTCTGATGAACTTTTTAAGCTGGGCGGTTCTTGCCGCCGTAATTGCAGGCGCGGTTTTTGCGCTGCTTTATGTTGTGCGCAACAAAGGCGGCTGTTCGGGCTGCTCCGGCAATTGCGCAGAATGCGGCTCCTGCCGGAAGCATCTTTAAGCCTGGGGGGCGCTGATTAATGTCATTATCAGTATTTATAGATTGCCGCATCAAGTGCGACAATGACACTTGCGCTTGTTCAGTCTAAAACTGCATCGCAAAGTTCCGGGGCTTCATCATCTCTTGGCGAAACAGTGAAGCTGCCGCCACAAATGTCAAGCGCGATTGATTTGTCGCGGTATGAGATTGCGCGCGAAAGTTCATTGTCAAAATCTTGGTCAATTTGAAAAAGCATTACGGTGTTGTCTGCCGTTGAGCGGAACAAATGTCCGAAGCCGCGCGGGATGAGCATCTGCATCTTGTTTGCGGCAGAAAGCTCTGTGCAGAACCATTTCTTGAAAGTTGCAGAGCCGCGGCGCAAATCAACAGCATAGTCAATTCCGCTGCCACAGATAATGCGTATAAGCTTTTGCTGCGGTTTCGGTTCAGCCTGAAAGTGAATGCCGAAAACTGTGTCAGCTTTCGGCATTTCGTAGATT
>CADBUT010000348.1 GCA_902797925.1 uncultured Spirochaetaceae bacterium | reverse complement strand
CCAAGCTTTACGAGCTTTGCGGACTGAATGAAGAAGCTTTGAAAGAATACCTCATGCTTACAAAAGAAGAAGCCTCAAACGATGATAATTTCTATCAGGCAGGCCGCCTTTTTGAAAAACGCGAAAAAATAGAACAGGCTTTTCAGTATTACAAGTCAGCCATTAAGCTTAATGACAAAAACGCAGAGGCACACGCTTCTCTCGGTGTTCTTCTCTACAAGACAAAACAGCAGGTTGACGCAAAGCAGGAAATTGAACGTGCCATAAAGCTTAATCCAAAGAATTTTGATTATTACTACCACCTTGGACGTATTCTAAAAGACAACAGATCTTACCCGGAAGCAGTCAATGCTTTTGAAAAGGCACTGCGCTCCCCGGCATATAAACAGAAAGCTCTTCTTGAGCGCGGTCTGTGCTATATGGAAGTAAAAAGCTATGAAAAGGCTGTTGTTGAGCTAGAGCGCGCAATCAATATTTCCCAGTCAAGCGATTCGGTTGAGACGCTCTACTCACGCTATCACCTTGCAACATGTTACGAGAATATGCGGAACTTAGACGCAGCCATAAAACAGTGGGAAATTATCGTAAAGATTAAGCGCAATTTCAAAGACGTTGCATCTAAACTTGCAGAATACAAAGACATTCAGACTAACGATCTGATGAAAGACTATCTGACAAGCTCTATCGGTGAATTTACTATTCTCTGCCAGAATCTTACAACTTTGGTGTTCAACATGGTCGCTACAGATATTCAGCCTGAAAGAGGCGGTGTTTCAATAACTGCACTGCCTTCAAACGATAAATCCGGCAAAGACGACTGGATGAAGAACCGCATTCAAAAGACGCTTTTCTACTTTTTCAGAGAAAACACGCCTGTTGATGAAGACTTTTTGAGAAGAACTCTTGAAAATATGAAGAAGCACAATTTCGACAAATGTATTGTTTGTACAACAGCAGCTTACACCAGCTCTGCAATAAAGTTTGCAGACGGCAGACCTTTTGAATTGATTGACAAACAAAAGCTCGATAATCTGCTCGCTAATGCCGGCAAAATATGAAAATTCTATGTGTCTCAGATCAGATTGATCCTCTGGTATACAGTAATTCAGCAAAAGAGCATTTTAAGGATATAGACTTAATACTTTGTGCCGGCGATCTGCCTATGGAATATATTGATTTTATTGTCTCAACATTGAATAAACCGACGTATTTCATATTCGGCAACCACAATCTGAAAGAATTCGGATACTACCATAGAAATGCCGTACCGCAGGAAAGCGTAAATGCCTACTACGACAGAAGTCTGCTTTCTTATTCGCACGGCGCGCATTATCTGGGCTTCAAGACCGCAAAGACAGAGAACAATCTTCTGCTTGCCGGTGTATCAGGCTCAATACGCTATAACAAGGGCTTAAACCAATACACAGACAGAGAAATGTTTTTTAAGCTCTTATTGATGATTCCGTCACTTATTTTTAATAAACTGAAATACGGGCGCTATCTGGACGTTTTTTTGACGCACACTCCTCCGCTCGATATTCATGACAAGCAAGACCCATGTCACAGAGGTTTCAAATGCTACCGCTGGTTCCTTGAAAAATTCAAGCCCGCATATATGATACACGGACACATTCATTTGTATGATATTCAGGACACAAGGGTTTCTCAATTTTGTAATACAACGATTATAAATGCGTTCAGCCATTATATTTTAGAGATTGACACTAAGCAATCTTAATGATACTAATTTTCTTCTTCATTTTTTAGACGAAGCAAACAAGGAGGGGCTATGAGCTTACAGGCCCAGACAGAAGACGATTTTTACAGAGCAAGAAATAAAGCACTATTTAACGAGATTCAGCATTTCGTCAACCAGGAAGAAAGCCATCTGCTTTCGTTCAATGATGTCAAGCAGATGCTCAAGCCGCAGAACGAGGTTTATCTTGGAATGCAGGCAGTTCCGGTCAACCTTATAGCCGGAAGCGAAGGCCGCTATTACGACTTTGACAACCACTTTTTTCCGAAGAATATACACCTGAAAGCAAGATGGGAACGCATTGACGAAGCACATCTGACAGACGTAATTCTTCCGCCTATAAAGCTTTACGAAATCGGCGGGCTTTATTTTGTGCGCGACGGGAACCACCGTGTTTCTGTTGCCCGCTCTAAAGGCGTAGAATGCATTGACGCAGAAGTTGTAAGTCTTAAAAGCGAGATTAAGCTTAAGCCCGGCATGACTAAGGCGAAAATCCTTAAGGAAGTCATCAACTATGAGAAACGTGTCTTCTACATGGAAACAGCTTTCGGCGATATTACGGATTTCTGGAAACTCGATTTTTCAACTACCGGCCAGTACGATGTAATCTACAACCATATTCTGACGCATAAATATTTTATCAATCAGGACAAGACCGAAGAAATTTCTATGCAGGACGCCATTCTTTCGTGGTATGAGAATGTGTACAGTCCGGTCGTTGCCGTCATAAAAAAGCGCCGGATCATGCGCAAATTCCGGGGCAGAACGACAAGCGACATGTATGTATGGCTTATAAAATACTGGGACGAGCTTAAAACAAAATTCGGAAGCAACATTGAGCTTGACGACATCGCTGACGGCTTTAAAAGACAGTTCGGAATAGGCTTTTTCCGCAATTTTTTTAAAAATAAAAAATCAAAATCTTGACGACTTACACTATCAGTGGTAAGATTTTTTTAGTGATTAAAAAATAGCAGAATAAGATAAAAGTTATTGCTGCAAAGAGAGATAAATTTGTTCACATCAAACGTTATTCCTTCTACAGTCGCGTTAATTGCCGGAATTGCGGGATTATTAATCTTTTCCCTGATAACAATTATAACGAAAAAGAAATCTAACGATGACATCAAATTTGATATTGCAGCGTGCATTGTTATTCTGGCCGGTGCAGTTTTACTTTTTGTTACCAGCAACTTTTTATTTTTTGGTGCTTCAATTTTTATTTATTCTGTCCTAACTTTCTTTGCCGGAAAAAAATCAAAACCGGTTGAGGAAAAGATAGAGAGCGAACCTCTTGAAGCTGTTCAGGAAGAAGAAGAACCGGTTTATGATCCTGAAGAAGATGCTGAAAAACAGATGCAGAATGAAGTGCTTAAAGCCGGCAGAGATTTCATGGTTAAGGCTTCTGAGTCTTTTTCTGACAGCGACGGTCTTCTGAAACTTCTTGATACAATCAACAAGTCTGTTATAGACATTACAAAATCAGACGGCGGTGCAATTCTGCTGATTGACGAATTTGATGATATTATCACTGTAAAGACATTCACAGGCGCATTCCCGCCGCCATATCAGCTTCCCCAGGATTTGCCGCACAAAATTGCGCGTGTTGAAACCAGCTTTAGATTTGCACAGTTCCCGCTCGGAGAAACAATCTTTGGTATTGCAGCAACAACAGGCAAGGCTGAGCTTATCACAGATCCGCTTAATGACAGCCGTATTTTCCAGAATGAACCGGAAGATTTCTTAAAGCTCGGAAGCTATATAATTATTCCGATGATTGTCAAGGGAACAGTTATCGGTGTTCTTGCACTCGCAAGAAAATTTGAATCGCCTAAGTTCAACGAAACAGATTTTTCTAACGCACAGATTCTTACAGACTTTGCGTCTTGTGCAATCCAGAATGTTTTTTCTTATCAGGAAATTGCCGAACATTCTGAGCTTACAAAGGAATCTGAAATTGCATGTCAATTACAGAAAAATATGCACGCTAAAACTTCGTTCACTATTCCGGGTGCATCATTCGGCTGCTTTTTTACAGGCACAGAAGGTGTCTGCGGCGACTATTTCGACGTTATTCCATGCCGTAAAGACCGCATAGCTTTTATTCTTGCAGATGTTGCCGGTAAGGGTATGAACTCGCTTATTGTCATGGTCATGATCCGCGCGATTATGCAGCTTGTTGTAAACACACAGAAAACAGCTGCAACAATCCTTACATGGACAAACCGCGGTATTACCGGCAAAATCAATATAGACCATTTTGCAAGTCTTGTTCTTGCAAACTATGACTCAGAAAACAAAAAAATGCAGATAGCAACAGCAGGTAATGCACCCGGCTTAATCTATCACGAATCAACAAAAGAGATTGAAGCACTGCAGATAACAAGTGACCCTATTGGTGTTGACAAGGCAACAGTTTATACAGACATAGAATTTCCAGTTGAGTCTGGAGATATTATTGTTCTTTATACAGACGGTCTTGTAGAAGCTGTTGACGCTAACAGCAGACAATATGGAGTTGATAATATCAAGCGCCTTATTAAAGAAAATGCAAACTTAAAGGCAACTGATATATCTAATAAAATTAAAAAGAGCTTGAAGGAATTTTGCGGTTCGGCTAAACAGCATGATGATCAGACTTTGTTAGTCATTAAAATACAGTAATTTATCAGCTGATAATTGTGTACTTTTTTGCTTTACATCTAACAAATTGTGATTTATCATATATATTAGAATAACTATGGATTTAATTAGGAGCAAATAAATGGAACTGAAAATCAGGAAAAACGGCGAAGTTTACATCATCGATGTTAACGGCGAAATGGATTTGTACAATTCGTATAAACTGAAAGAACTGGTTATGAAGATGCTTGAGAAAAACGTACAGTTTTTCATAATCAATCTTGAACAGGTTGATTATATCGATTCGTCTGGAATCGGTGCATTGATTTATATCTGTTCTACAGTTAAAAAAATGAATTTAAAACTCTCGATTGCGAATATTCATGGTTCTGTTAAGAAGGTTATCGAATTAACAAAACTTATGGGATATTTCCCGATTGCAAACAGTGTTGAAGAAGCACTGCTGCAGGTAAATGAAGACTAATAATAACTATAGATAAAAGAGGAAAACATGACAAATAAAGAACTTATATCCGATGGAAGTAATCCCCTCTTTGACAAATCTAATATGTTATATAAAGAATTTCCGTCTGACTTTAGACAGATTCGTTATTTCACATTATTGATTGTTCAGTCTGCACCTTTAGAGATTAAAGAGATTAATCTTCTTGAGCAGCAGATTAGTGAAGTAATTAAGAATGGTGTAAAGCACGGAAATAACTGTGACATAAATAAAAAAGTTAAAGTATGGTACTCTTTTAGCCCTACACACGCACATCTTATTGTAGAAGATGAGGGCGAAGGTTTCAAAGACCTTGAGAAATGGAATGAATTTAACCGTAAGAGACTTGAATGTCTTCACACACAGAACTTTGAAGAATTGTCTTCTTACGTTTCTTTCAAGACAAAGAAAAGCGATGAGCATGACGGCGGAAACGCTTTGTTCGCCGCTCTTGAATACTGGAACGGCGGCTTTATCTATAACGATAAGAGAAACGGCGTAGCAATGCTGAAAAAGTTCCAACAGAAACGTCATGGTGTAGCTATTGACGGAGAATAAGCATTAGGCTTCTATTAATTCCAAAAAGGGCTGCCGATATAAAAAATCAGGCAGCCCTTTTTTTTAAGCTTTTCTAAATGTTAAGTTCTTCTACTTGAATGAACGAACCCCGACGCAAACTCGCAGCGAAGCTCCTAGCGACGTGCGGGGTATCGTTCGTTCTGCTAAGGAATTGCATTCAGGTTTAATACCCTTTATTTCGCCCCAGAGGGGGATGTTTCCTACGGAAACAGGTATTAAACCCTCGGCACGAATAAAGTCTGTTCAGAAATTGAGCCTTTTGCAATCAGTTCTTTTGCCTTTTCCATTATGCTTTCTTTTGCAAGGATTTTATTATTGCAGGCAAAAGCATAAGTTTTCAACAGTTCAAGTGCATATTCTGATTTTCCCAAAATCTCAATTGCTTTATTACATTCGGTTTTTGCTTCTTCTGCCCTTCCGTCAGTCAATGCAATTGCGCTTAATGCACGGCTGCACAAAGCTTTTACAAGCAGAGAAGCGCCGGCTTCTTTTTTGAGAATTTTTACACCATTGCTTATGAGCTTCTTTATTTTGCCTGCTTCAGTTTTTTCAATATTTCCATGTTTCAGAACAGAAAGCAATGTAACGATGCCCTCTTCTAGCGGCGCAATAAAAATATTCATTTTTATCTGGGCTTTGCCATATTCATCAAAGATTTTCTTTGCATAAATCAGGGCATCGTCATAATTACCAGTCATTCTGCTAATATATGCCAGGTTTGAATATGAAATTGTCAGATAAGCATGATCTTGAACACATTCACTGAAGAGGATTCCATCAGCAATTTGTGTACATGCTATTTCTGCAGATATTTTACCATGCAGATACTTCATAAATGGAATCAAACCCAAAGCCCAGCCTATTGTCATTGCTGAATGATAACGCTGTGACAATGTTTTTAAGGACTTTGTAATTTCATAAGACTGTTCCAAATCACAAGTCATAAATGTAACAATTCCCAAAAGCGCGGTAACATTCATCAGTTCCCACGGTTCGCGGCTTGATTCATAATACGACTTTGAATGAAGTGCCAAAGTATACGCCTGCTGCAATTTGTCTGTATTAAGGCAATGCAAAGCAAGGCAGAAATTAGAGAAAGCGCTGCTTCTGACAGACAATTGCCTGTCAGACAAATCAGTTGATTCGTATATCTTTTTTGTTTCGTCTTTCTTGTCTTTAATTGAGCAAATTGCGGCAAAATTGGCGATTGCTGTAACAGATGGATCACAATCTGCAAGCTGCAATGCCTGAACATAGTCGGTTATGCCAGCCCAATAAAGCTTTTCGTTTGCGGTCAAGAAATACGCCTTTGCCAACGTAGCCAGAATCTTGACTCTTGCTTCTTTTATCTGAAATTCTTTTGAGCCTGGCTTTATAGAGCACCTCTTGCAGCACATCAGCTTAATCTTTGAAATTGCATTCGACAACATGATTTCAAAAGGCTTTTCAGGCACATTGCAGCCTAAATAGGCAAGCGCGTTTTCAAAATCTTCGATAGCAACAGAGAACTTGCCCTGCTCCATACAGCATTTGCCAAGGCCATGCCATGCTTTTGCCAGCAGAAGCGGCGACTGCTCCATCTTTATAATCATGTTGAAAGTCTTTATAGCCAGTTCATAATCACCATTTTTGCGGTAAGCATTTGCCAGCCTCAAATAAATGTTATTGATGTTGACGTTAGAATCTTTGATTTCACCGGTCTTATACGCATCAATACAGACATTGTAATGGGCTATTGAATCGGTAATTGCAAAACGCAGATAGGCCTTATCAGCCGCTTCTAAAGCATAAACGAACACTTTCGAATAATCTTTTGCTTCCTGCGAATGGTAAACAAGCCTTTCAACAACGGCAGAGATATTATGCTCATAATGCTTTTCAAGATAATCCAATACAGCTGAATTCAATTCTTTTTTGGTTGCTTCAAGAATTGTATCATAAACAGTATTTCTTACAGTGCTGTTTTTGAACGTGCAAATCGGGTTATCTTCAGTTCCGCGGATGATAATCTTGTTCGTTTCAAAATCAGCAAGAGCCTTATCCAAAGTTGCATCATCAATTCCATCCGGAATAATTTCGCGCAGAATAGACGGAAGGAAACCAGTGCCAAGCACTGAAGCGGTTTTACAGATAACCTGCTCTTCAAATGAAAGTGCATTAAGACGCGAAAGAATAATCGTCTGAATTGAAGAAGGAATCTCTATTGTTTCAACTGATTTTGCAAGTTTATTCTTGCCGTTTTCAGAAGCAATAAGCGTGTGGTTTTCTTTTAAATTTCTAACGACATGCTCTATGAAACATGGATTTCCGGCAGCGGCAGAAACAATTTTGTTTACAAAATCTTTTTCCGGGTTGTCGATATTCAGCAATGCAAGAAGCAAATCTGTCATCGCTTCTCTGCCAAGCGGCGCAAGGTCAAGCACGTCAATGCTGTTATCTTTATAGAATGAACTAAGCTGCGCATCTGGTCTTGACAAAGATATTAGCAGCAGCGGCAAGTCTTTTGCCTCTTTCAGAATATACTCGAAGAAGCCGAGAGAAACTGCATCGCTCCACTGCAAGTCTTCAAGAACAAGCACAGCCGGAGCACCGGCCGTAAACACCGAAAGGAATTTGTGCATCAGCTTAAAGAAATGCTTAAGCTTAAGACTAGGCACCATATTGATTTCGTCTTTTTTCGGCGAGCTGAATCCCATCATTTCAAGCACGAACGGCAGCCATTCAAGTTCTTCTGGGAAAGATACTTCAAACAAAGACTGAAGATGGTTGTAAGCCTCTTCATCTGAGAGCATCTCCGTCAATGATATAAGCTGACCAAACAGGTTTCGCCACAAGAAAAACGGCGTCGCCTTTTCATATTGGTAGCAGTAGCTGTAAATTACCGGCAGATACGGCTGCTGCTTTTCAAGATAAGCAGTACAAGTCTCTACAAGAAAAGACTTTCCTATGCCGCCGTCGCCAACAAGAGCTATAGCACATAAAGTGCCTTTTGAGCATTTTTCATAAGCATCAAGAATATAAGCCTTTTCCTTGTCGCGGCCAAAAAGTTCATTCTGCTCTCTTTCTTTAGGAAGAAGCTGCCTTTTTGAATCGAATTTGTAAACGGTCTGCGGTGTCGAGAAGCCTTTAAGCGGAATCGGATCGAGTTTTTCAAAAATGCACTTTTCATCGGCTTTCTGGGCAGTTCTGCCGTCGGCGATAAACGTGAAAGGCTCGCGGTCAGCCGCTTTCATCATAAGACGCGCCGCAAGATTGATGATATTGCCAACAACAGTAAAGTCTTTGCGCATTGAAGCACCGAATTCGCCTGCATAGACAGTGCCCGAAGCAACACCAGCATTTACAGACGTTATAAAATCCAGATGTTTTGAATCTTCAAGCACTTCATCTGCAAAAAGACAAGCGGCAGATTCTCTGTCTTCTACAACAGCAGAAGATGTTGCGCCGAACAAAATAGGAAATACAAGACCTTTATCTGATATATCCGGCTGATTGCAGAAAACACCATATT
>CADBUT010000347.1 GCA_902797925.1 uncultured Spirochaetaceae bacterium | reverse complement strand
TGCCATGAGCATGCTGCGCGCGCGCCTTTACGAGTATTACCGTGCCGAAAAAGAGAAGGAAAACGCCAAATTCTCGCAGGAAAAGAAAGACATTTCATGGGGCAACCAGATACGCTCTTATGTTTTTCAGCCTTATACAATGGTCAAAGACCACCGCACAAAATACGAAGTCGGTAACATTCAGTCTGTAATGGACGGAAATATCGACGATTTTATCGAGACCTATCTTAAGCAGAAATGGCAGGGGCTTGCATCTGATGTAGGTTCTGACGACGATATGGACGTTTAGACGGGGCGTTTGTGGATAAGCAGATTAAGATTTATTTTAAGTTTATCTCTAAACTGAAGACAACGGTTTTTTGTCTGCTTATCTCTTTATGTTCTGTCCTGCTTTTTGCAGAAGACTGGATTCTGACGGCTGTTCCTTTCAGTGCGAAAGCTTCGCAGTCAGAGCTTGAGTCGGCGCAAAAGGCGGCAGTTGATTTGCCTTCTTTGATTTTGAGCTGCCTTGAGGGCAGGGGCGGGCATCTTCTTGAAGAATCTGAAATAGAGCGGCGCGTCCGCTACGACTTGAAAGAAGAGCGTAAAGAACTTTTTACAGATTTGACAAACGAGATAAGAGCCCGTGATGTAATCATGTTCAATACGGATTCCAAAAGACAGCAGAAAAAGCTTTCAAAAGAATCTGACAAAAAAATCGAAGAAATCCGTAAGAAAATATCATTAAATTTACAAAAATCTTCTGACCCTTTGGGCGAAGATCCGGGTGTAAAGAAAAACATTTTTGCCATAAACCCAAAAGTTGTGTACGTTTCGGACGAACGCCCCGGAGATAAGCTCACTATAAAAATCTGGCAGAATGATTCGTCAAGGCTTTTTGATGACAGGCGTGAAGATGAAAACTTCTATGATTTTGAAAAGCGTGTCTTAGATGAGCATATCTCTGGAATTATAAGCGGCAGTGTTGTAGAGCGTTCAGGCTTTTTGAGCATTACTGTTGAGCTTTCAGTTTTTCCGGGCGGAATAATTACAGCAACACTGAATGACGTTGGCAGTCTTGAAGATTTGCCTTCTCTTGCCGCAATTCTTGCTAAAGAACTTTATCCTTTTGTGCTTAATTCAAAGCCTGTGCAGCTTCATTTTGAGATTATGCCTGAAGATGCCGCGAAAAAAGCGAGAATCTACATTGACGGCGCTCTTCCTCAGAACGTTGCCGAAATTGAGGTAGAGAACGGCAAGCATCAGGTTTACATATATTCTGACGGTTATGAAGCCAAGCACTTTAATTATGCATTTACTGAAACAGATGAGTTTATAATTCAGGTTAAGATGTCGCCAAAGAAGATTGTCAATGTTGCTTTTGAGGCGCAGACTGCAAACCAGAGTCTTTATGCTTTGGGTCTTCCTGTAGAAAACCCTGCGCACGTTTCGCTTGAAAAAGGTACAACTTTGGGCGAGGTTTCTGCCGAAAACGGAAACAGCCGTTTTTATATCGTAAAGAACAAAACAGACCGTACAGACTCTAAAAACGACCCGCTTGTTCATGGCACTATTACTTTTCAGTCTGCAATGGACGATTATGCTGCTTCAATTGAAAAACAGCGTACCAATCTGTATAATTCTTATGCGGTGCTGCTTTTTTCTGTACCGATGCTTTTCTTCTCAAAAGGCATGTCTATAGCAACCAGAAATTCTGTGCTTTATAGCCGCGATGATTCGGCTGCGGCTGACCAATGGGAGATGTACTATAAGTATTCCAAAGGCGCGACAATTACACTTGGAGCGAATTTCCTTTTTCAGCTTGGACGTTATCTGTACACAGCCAACAAGATTCTGCCGCAGACTGCTGATGTTACTGAAAAGAAAGGCGGCAAATTTCACAGAAAAAACAGGCTTGAACTTGAACCTTATGATATAGAATTTGTTGATGAATCTGAGGACGGAGAAACGCCGTCTGAAGACACAGAAGCTGATAAGGTAGAATAATTAAAACGGAGTTGAATATGGCAAATGGTTTTGCTGAAAAATTAAAATCGCTGTTTTCTCATAAATCAGAACTTTCATCAGATTTTTTTGACGACTTGGCTGACACATTGATAGAGGGCGACTTGGGCGCAAAAACTGCTTTTGAGCTTGCAGAGCAGGCTGAAAAGGAGTGTAAGAAAAACGGCACAATGACGCAGGAAGGTGTTTTTGCTGTCTTAAAGCAGAATATCCGCTCTTTTGTCAAAGAGATTAAGCTTGACCCGCCCGCCGGCAAAACTTCAATTTATCTGATGCTCGGCGTGAACGGTGTAGGCAAGACGACAACAGCCGCAAAAATAGGAAAATACTTTGACAGCCGCGGATTTAGCCCGATTGTGCTTGCAGCAGCTGACACTTTCCGCGCGGCTGCAATTGAGCAGCTGCAATATCACGGTGAAAAACTCGGCTTGCGTGTAGTTGCGCACCAGAACGGAAGCGACCCGGGCGCAGTTGTTTTTGACGCGGCTGATTCAGTTTCTTCGCAGGGCGGCGGTCTTGTCATCGCGGACACAGCCGGAAGGCTTCATAATAAAGAAAACCTTGTGCGCGAACTTCAGAAAATTGACCGCATTGCCGCTCAAAAAGCAGGCGAAGGCTGCTACAAAAAGCTGCTCGTAATAGACGCAACAACAGGGCAGAACGCTTTGCGCCAGGCAGAAGTTTTTCACGAGGCTGTCGGCGTTGATGCTGTTGTGCTTACAAAATACGATTCTACTGCACGCGGCGGAATTGCAGCTCTTGTCGGTAAAGAGCTTAATCTGCCTGTCGCTTTTGTGGGCACAGGCGAAAAATACGAAGATTTAAGCCTTTTTGACGCAGACTCTTATGTGGAAGCATTTATCGGACAATAAGCATGATTAATGCTAAAAAGCTCTTTCAAGTTTTAATCTGCCTTATTCTCTGCAATTTAGTCTTTGCCGACGAGGTTCATCTCGACACTCTCGGCCGCTTCCGCATTTTAAAAAGCGGTTCTGGCTTCAGCGCGCAAAGTGCAGGTGATGTTTCTTACGCTGTGCGCTCGGCTGGCGGTATAGATTCGCTGATTCTGGCAGATGAAAACGGCTACAAACAGTGCTTTTACGATGAAGAGATGAATCTGCTTAAAGAGCAGAAATGGAGCTATTCTGACGGCGCGCCAGTTCTTGTATTGGAAGCTTTTTACACTTATGCAGATACTGATTCTAAGCTGCGCAAAAAGCAGCGTACAACTACGCGCTTTGACGAAAGAACGCAGACAAAAACGCGCTATGATACAAAAGGGCTTGTTGTAGCTGAATCGATTTTTGAGCTTAACGAAAGAGAAAAGAAAAAAAAAAAGCCTATAAGTTCCTTTATGAAAAAATATGATGAAAAAGGCCGCGTAATCGAAGAACAGACTGCCGACTTGGAACATGGGCTTATAAAAAAGACTTTCTCTTATGACGGAAAAGGCACGCGCCCAGACGAAAAGCGCTTTGAAAAAAACATGGAAGTTTACGACAAGACTTACATAAACGGAACAGACTACCGCGAAAAAGTCTTTTTTGATGACGGAACGGCTATTGTAACTGATTACGAGAACGGCGTAAAAAAAGCCCAGTATGTTGAACGGGACGGACAATTCGTCAGGAGCATAAGGCAATGAAAAAAAGGTTTTCGCTTTCGTGGCTTGTGTTTGTCTCAAGAAGATTCGCTACTGTAGATAAAAAGGGACGCGGTGCGCTTACTTCGCTGCTGGCTTCTTTGGGAATAGCTTTCGGCGTAATGACGCTTATAACGATAATCTCAGTCATGAACGGACTTCAGATGAGCTATATCGAGAGTATTCTTGAAATCAGCTCGTATCATATCCGCGTAAAAGGCTCTTCAGCTGATGACTGCAATGATTTTTTATGCCATGCAGCCGCCGACCCGGACTTGCTCGCAGCCGTTCCTTTTTATGAAGGACAGACACTTATAGCTGCTGACAGAGGCCGGCAGAGCGGTGCAATTATTCATGCTGTTAATCCTGATGTGTACGCAGAAGATTCGGGCTTTAGAAAAGAAGTTAAGATAACCGGCGGCAGCTTTGACCTTTCACAGCCGGACTATATTGTTTTGGGCGACGACTTGGCGTATGAGCTTAATGTCTTCGTCGGCGACGAAGTAACGCTTGTCGCTGTTTCAGGCTCTTCGGCTGTCAGCCTTATCGATACAGGCAGGGTTTTTACGGTTTCGGGTATTTTCACGAGCGGCTATTCCGGCATAAACTCTTCGTTTGTGTTTGTCTCTGACGAGAACAAAGACACCTTGTTTGGCGGAACTGTTCTGCCTGTTATCGGGCTTAAGCTTAAAGAAAGCGGTACTGACAGCCGCTACATTGCAAAAGCTTCAAAGGCTTTTCCGGCATTGGCGTTTGAGTCCTGGCGCAGCTATAACCGCGCTTTTTTCGGCGCGCTCCGGATCGAAAAAAATATGATGATGCTTTTAGTGCTTCTCATTTTTGTGGTAGTAGGCGTGAATATTTTTAACAGCCTG